>JAMONZ010000047.1 GCA_027066315.1 Hyphomicrobiales bacterium | reverse complement strand
TGCTTCAATTACAGATCCGGGAAATTATGTAAAAAAACTAGGCAAAGCGTTTATTGCTTTAGGTGGAAGTTTTTTAAAAGGCGATGCAAAAAGCCTAAAACAAGTAAAAAATGGTTGGCAAATTCAAACTGAAGAAGGAAAAATATCTGCAAAAAACATTGTGTTAGCACTTGGTCCATGGGCAGACGATATTTATAAACCCTTAGGTTATAAAATTCCGTTTGCTGTTAAACGTGGTTACCATATGGAATATGCATATAAGGCTGAGCAAAAATTAAAACTTCCAATTATTGATGCCGACAATGGATTTGTGCTTGCACCAATGCAAAACGGCACACGCCTAACAACTGCAATAGAATTTGCCGCTCATTTATCAAAACCCACGCCAAAACAATTAGATATGGTCGAGCCAATTGCTAGATCAATGTTTAATATGGGCAAGAGAATGCTTGAAAAACCATGGCTTGGCGCACGCCCATGCACTGCTGACATGATGCCTGTAATTGGGGAAGCACCAAATCATAGGGGGCTTTGGTTCAATTTTGGGCATGCCCATCATGGCCTAACTTTAGGGCCAATATCTGGAAAATTATTAGCTGAATTAATGACTGGCGAACCAGCCATTACAAATCCAAATCCATTTTCACCAAATAGGTTTTCTTAAAAAACCCTTCGATATAATCACGATTTTTTTGAAGGAGCACCAGCTGCATAATCAGAACCATCAAGCCCTAGTTTTTTAAAATTACCTTCAAATAATTGCGCTAATTTCTCAGCTGTTTTTGCATAGGCTTGCTTGTCTGCCCATGTATCTTTTGGTGTTAAGATAACATCATCAACACCATCAATTGAAACAGGCACTTCTAGGCCAAAAACTTCATCAATTCTAAATTCAGCATTATCTAAATCACCATTCAAAGCAGCACTTAGCATTGCTCTGGTAGATTTAAGCGACATACGCTTGCCAACTCCATATGCGCCACCGCTCCAACCAGTGTTTAACAACCAGCAATTTGCACCAGTATCAGCCAAACGCTTAACTAGCATCGAGCCATAATCAACTGGATTGCGAGCCATGAATGGTGCGCCAAAACAGGTTGAAAATGTTGCAACAGGTTCAGTTATACCACGCTCAGTACCTGCAACTTTTGCAGTATAGCCAGAAAGGAAATAATAAACCGCTTGCTCTTTTGTTAGTTTTGCAATTGGCGGCAAAACACCAAAAGCATCAGCTGTTAACAGCACAACATTTTTAGGAATTGGGGCTGTTCCACTATCTACTCGGTTAGGAATTGCCTCAAGCGGATAAGCAATCCGTGTATTTTCAGTTAAAGAGCTATCAGCATAATCTGGCTCATTTGTTTCTTTATTCACTACAACATTTTCTAAAATAGCTCCAGCATGTCTAGCTGCCGCAAAAATTTCTGGCTCAGATTCAGCAGTAAGATTTATCGCCTTAGCATAACAGCCACCCTCTAAGTTAAACACACCTGTTTCACTCCAACCATGCTCATCATCACCAACCAAAGCACGATCAGAAGAAGCAGAAAGAGTGGTTTTACCCGTGCCTGAAAGGCCAAAGAAAAGGGTTGTGTCATTTTCTGAGCCAACATTTGCAGAACAATGCATTGGAAAAATATCATTGTCAGGAGCATGATAATTAAACAATGAGAATACTGATTTTTTAATTTCACCAGCATATTGCGTGCCACATATTACAACAATATTACGGCTAAAGTCTAAAGCAATACATGTTTTGCTTTTTGATCCATGCCTTGTTGGGTCTGCATTAAAATCAGGCGCATGAACAATAGTAACATTTGCATCAAATCCATTTAAATCAACTTCACTTGGACAAATAAGTAGATTGCGAATGAAAAGAGCATGCCAAGCGTTTGGAGTAAAAACTTCAACCTGATAGCGAGAAGAAGGCTCTGCTCCTGCAAATAACTGTTGTAAAAAAACTTGTTTTTTTGTTCCCAAATGTTCAACCGCATCACCAAGTAACAAATCAAACTGCTCAGAACTCATAGCGTTGGTATTATCCCACCAAACGCTATCATTTGTTTTGTCATCTTTTACAATAAATTTATCGCCAGCTGAGCGACCAGTAAACTCACCAGTTGTAACCGCCAAAGCACCAGAGGCTAATTGTGTAACCCCTGCCCTTTTGGCATAGCCAATCAACGAAGATGTAACCTCATTTGCATGAAGCGTTTTTGCATTGTTTTTAATTAATGCGGCAACACCGCTATTGTCGAACTTTAAGCCCATGACAAGAATTCCCAGTTTGATTTATCTTAAAATGAAAAGTGATTATTAATAAATTTATTATCCTATAATGAAGAATAGGGTTGGACTACTGCTTTTTGCATGCGTATGCAATAGTTATTTTACTCAAGCCAAATTTTATTATCAACATTGTTAATAAACCCGTCTTTTGGCTCTTTTGCAGAACCACGCACAATTAATTCTCCTGCCACCTCACAACGAATTGCCCTACGCCCTGGGTCTGCAATCATTTTATCAATAATATTGATAGCTTCTTCTACTAAAGAGCCAGCAGGTTGCGAAAAAGTAGTTAAATCATATGCTGAATGTCCAGCTTCTGGTACATTATCAACTCCAATAACTGAAATATCTTTTGGCACATTTAAGCCAAACTCGCGAGTTGCAACATCTATCACCGCAAATGCCATATAATCAGATGCACAAAATATTGCATCAGGAGGGTTTTTAGCACTCAATAAAGAGCGAGCAGCAATTGAAGCTGCCTCAAAAGTATAATCGCCATAAACAGTTTTTATCTTCTTGATACCAGCTGACTTCAAATATGTTTCAAACCCATTTTGACGCATTTGGCTAATTGATGAATTTTTTGTTCCAGCAACAAAAGCATATTTTTTATGACCTGCTTTATATAAAAAAGCAGCAACTAACTCTCCTGCTCTTTGGTTTTCGCCCCACACGGTAGAAATACCAGGTAATTTAGTTTCTCTATTTATCTGAACAATAGGCACACCTGCCTTTTGGCATTGCATAGTTAACTCAATTGAGGCCATGCTAGCCGCCATTACCAAGGCATCTACTTGATAACTTAAAGCCCTTTCCAATGCAGGGTCTGCCTCATCTCCCTTTGGGGTAGTAAACAATAAAATATGCCGTCCTGTTTCTGCTAATTGTTCAGATAATTCTTTGACCACCATGGCATAAAATGGATTTTCAAGATTTCCTATTGCTAGGGCAATAATGTTTGAGCGTCGTGTAGCAAGAGATCGAGCCAACAAATTTGGCTGATAGCCTATACTTTGCGCAGCATGTAAAATCTTCTCACGGGTGGCCTTTGCAACACTTGCCCCAGGTGTAAAAGCACGTGAAACCGCAGATTGCGAAACTCCTGCAAGTTTTGCAACATCACTCTCAGTTGGGGCTCGCCTAGTTTTCTCTTTTTTTATCATTTTAATCCTAAGCTAAAAACAGCCCTATTTATCAAACAGCCTCTTTACTGTCTAGCTCGCATTGACCTTTTACAAAATTACAATTATTCAAAAGGAAAACAGGAGTTTGATTAAAGTGCAGGTATCAGATATTTCGTCCGCCATAATGAGTTGGATTTCAACCAATAGCTGGGGAGTGATAACAGCAATTTTTGTATTAATTGTTGGTTGGTTTTTTTCACGCCTTGCTTCAAGCGCAATAAAAGATTTTGCAAAACGAACCACTAAACTTGATAAAACAATCGCTCCTTTGCTTAGTCAGCTTGTTCGATATGGTATTTTAATTGTTACTATAATCATTTCTTTAAGCCAGCTTGGTGTTGCAACTACGTCTATGCTTGCGGTGCTTGGTGCGGCAGGTTTAGCCATTGCCTTAGCATTACAGGGAACACTATCAAATGTTGCTGCTGGAGTTATGCTAATTTGGCTTCGCCCCTTTTCAATTGGGGAGTATATTTATGCAAGTGATATTGAGGGAACAGTAACCGAAATTGGCCTCTTTTCAACAAAAATCCGCACTGCAAGCGGACTATATGTTTTCGCACCAAATTCAAAGTTATGGTCTTCCTCAATAACCAATGAGGATAGATTAGAGCATCGTCGCATAAACATAAAAATTGGCATTTCATATGACGCAGACATCTCAAAAGCCCGCAAAGTCCTTTTAAAAATCGCCAAAGATGAAAAGCGAGTAATAAGCGAAAAACAACCAAGCGTTCATGTTGATAGCCTTGCAGATAGTGCGGTTATTTTATCATTTAGAGCATGGGTAAAATCCAATGATTATTATTCTGTGAAGTTTTTATTCAACGAACAAGTAAAACTAGCCCTAGATAAAGCAAAAATCGAAATTCCATACAATAAGTTAGATGTGAATATTAATAATAATTAAGCAATCCCATAATAGTTTTGCACACCCTTAAATACTAGAATAGACCTAGTGGCATATTGGCTATAGTCTAAAAATTCTATTTGGGAGAATGGGATTTAAGGGGAGAAATATGCTTAAGGATAGCCTTGATATTAGTGATTATCAAATGACTTTATTTGATGCGCTGCTTGATGCACAAAAAAACCATGGCTCAAAAACCATTGTACTTGAAGATATGGAACGCCAGCCAATAAGCTATGGCAGGCTAGTCCTAGGCTCACTAATTCTTGGAGATAAAATTTCAGCTTTTACAAAAGCAAAAGAGAATGTTGGAATATTATTACCTAACGTGAATGGCGTTGCAGTTACATTTTTTGGCCTTAGTGCTTTTGGGCGTGTGCCAGCAATGCTTAACTTTTCGGCGGGACTTATGAATATAAAAGCTGCCATAAAAGCTGCTAATATAAAAACCATTCTTTCCTCACGCCGTTTCATTGAACAAGCTGAATTGTTCGAGCTTATTGAAGGATTAGAAAAAGAAGTAAAAATTATCTGGCTTGACGATATAAAAGAAGACATAAAATTAGGCGATAAATTAAAAGGTTTATGGCGATCAAAACTAGCTAGACAGTTCCACAAAAAACAAAATATCAAATCAACTGACTCTGGCGCAATATTATTCACCTCTGGTTCGGAAGGAGTGCCAAAAGGCGTAGTGTTAAGTCATGAAAATCTTTTGGCAAATGCTGCCCAAATTTACAACCACTCACAATGGCATGATAGCGACAGAATATTTAACCCACTCCCTGTCTTTCATTGTTTTGGCCTAACTGCTGGCATGCTTATGCCAATACTTAAGGGCATGTATTGTTTTTTATACCCCTCACCCCTTCACTATAAGGCCATTCCTCCTCTAATTAAAAAAGTAAAAGCTAGTGTTTTATTCGGTACTGATACTTTTCTAACTGGATTTGCCCGATCCGCTTCAAAAAACGATTTTGACAGTTTACGTTTTGTTATTGGCGGGGCTGAGCGAATAAAAAGGCGCACTCGTAAATTATGGCACGAAAAATTTAATCTTGATTTATGCGAAGGCTATGGAGCAACAGAATGCGCTCCTGTGATTTCATGCAACACGCTTGAGCAGAATAAACATGGCTCAGTTGGCTGCATAGTTGTTGGTATTGAGCATAGACTTGAACCTGTAAAAGGGCTTGATGAAGGAGGACGTTTATTTGTGCGAGGTCCAAATATCATGCAAGGTTACTTCAAGGTTGAAAACCCTGAAGTGCTAGAGCAACCAAAAGGCGGCTGGCACGATACGGGCGACATTGTCAGCATTGACGAGGATAATTTCATCACCATAAAGGGGCGAGCAAAAAGATTTGCTAAGATTGGCGGTGAGATGGTTTCCCTTGCTGGGGTAGAGGCTTATGCCTCCACTCTTTGGCCAGAGCATACTCACGCCGTTGTTGGAATTGAGCATAAAACTAAGGGTGAGCAATTAGTATTAATCACAGATCACGATGGAGCAAATAGACATGATTTTTCTGCTTGGGCAAAAGAGCATGGAGTAGCCGAATTAGTTATTCCAAAAAAATTCGTATTTGTAGAAGAAATCCCAATGCTCGCAACGGGCAAGACAGACTATGGCGAATTAGGGCGATTGGCTGGGAAATAGGCTAGCCGCCTTACAGGCTCTTATCTAACCCCGAATATACATAAGCGCAATCAAACCAAGCCCTGCAAAAATCAACGCCACAATTCTAATTTGATTACTTGGCGTTTCTAACATTTGTGCAAGTGCTTTTTTCATTTGTTCAGGAAAAGCTGCATAAAGCAAACCTTCAATCACAGCAACAAGCGCAAGTGCCGCTAAAAAATCATTCATAAAAATCTCCTATAAAAATAAAATAATAGAGGTTGTCATCTTACTATCCTGCATTACCATCTTGCCAAGCTACGTTGCTTTTTCACTGTCTACGTTGCTATCTTTCCGTCTCACATTGTCATATTGAGCAAAAGCGAAATATCTTTAACTCAGAGATAAAAATCTCCACCAAATTCAAAATGACACTTCGTATCAAAAACATCAAAGCATAACAAACACAAAGACATTAAAACAAAAATGCTCCCAAATTTCCATTCGGGAGCATAAAGTCACATTGCTAAACTTAGCCTAATTACTAGGTAAAGTAGAGCCGCTGAAATACTGGAAAAACTCACTTTCAGGTGAAAGCAACATTGTTGTATCTGTATTCACTAGTGAAGCTCGGTAAGATTGCATTGAACGGTAAAATTCAAAAAACTCAATGTCTTTACCATAAGCACTAGCAAAAACTGCATTTCGCTCCGCATCACCTTCACCACGAAGGATCTCGCTATCACGACGAGCCGATGCAACAACTTCTACCGCTTGACGGTCTGCAATCGCACGAAGAGTTTGAGCTTGTTCTTGACCACGCGCACGAAGTGCCGCCGCTTCAGCCAAACGTTCCGCCTTCATACGCTCAAAAGTTTGCGCTGATACTTGCGAGGTCAGATCAGTACGTAAAACACGAACATCAATAACCTTAATACCAATAGCTGCCAAGTCAAAACGAACTAACTCACGCACCTCACGCATCATTTCAGTACGTTGCGCAGATAGAGCCGCATTAAAATCACGCAGACCATAAACCCCACGAAGAGCAGATTCTAGCCGAGTATCAATCCGTGCTTCAGCAGTTGTTAAATCACCTAAAACAGATTCACGAAATTTCTTAAGGTCAACTATTTTATAAGAGATAAACGCATCAACATTATAAAATTTACCGCCAGAAACCTGCACGACAATATCTTCAAGATCATAACGTAATAAACGATTTTCAACAATTTGAACATTCTCAACTATAGTAGTTGGTATTTTGAAATAGATACCAGGCTCACTATGTGTACGTGTAATTTCACCAAAACGAGTAACAATTGCTTGCTCACGCTCATTAACAATAAAAAGCGATGACATGAAAATATAGAATGCTACGACAACTAGAGCTGCCAAAATAATAAATTTATTCATCTTAGTTACTCCCTGATGTTTTGCGAAGTTCGTTTAAGGGAAGATATGGAACAACTCCAGATCCACTAGTTCCCTCTTCCATAATAACCTTAGAAGATGTTGCAAGAACCTCTTCCATAGTTTCAAGGAATAGGCGTTTGCGAGTAACCTCTGGTGCTTTTGAATATTCTTCATAAACAGAAACAAAACGAGCAGCTTCACCCTCTGCTTCTTTTACCACACGGTCTTTATAGGCGGCCGCCTCTTCACGCAATTGCGCTGCTTGTCCACGAGCCTGACCTAAAAGCGTTGCCGAATATTGACGAGCCTCTTCTTGGAAGCGATCTTCGTCTTGTTCGGCACGTTGCACTTCGTCAAACGCATCAGCTACTTCAACTGGAGGGGAAACATTTTCTACTGAAATACTAGAAATTGTAACACCAACGCCATAATCATTGACTATTTGTTGAGCGATTTCTTTTACTTCAAGCGCAAAGCCTGCACGATCATCACGGAAAACTTCATCAGCATTTCTACGTCCAACTACTTCACGCATCGCACTTTCAGAAACTTTGCGAACCATTTCTTGTGGTTCACGAACATTAAACAAAAAAGCAGCAGGATCAGCAACACGCCAGATGATTGAAAAAGCAACATCAACTATATTTTGATCTCTAGTAAGCATAAGCCCTTCTTCATCTGAAATACGACCAGAAGAAATAGAAGAAACCTTTGTCTGATTCTCAGTGATTACAACTTTTTCTACTCGCTCAATTGGCCAAAATATAAAATGTAAACCAGGTCGGGATAATTCTTGTTTTGGCTCACCAAATAAAATTTCCACCCCAACTTCTTGCGGATCAACCGTATAAACCGATTGAACAACCCAAAAAACCAATGCCGCCAAAATAGCACCAATGATAAGAAACTTACTGCTTGGCATATCACCTTTAAACTGTTCTCGACCAGTTTTTAGCAATTCTTCAAGATTTGGAGGATTTCCTCCACCACTTCCGCCAGCAGGCCTTTTTGGGCCCTTTGGTCCTTGACCCCAAGGGCCGCCTCCGCCACCAGAGCCACCCGAATTATTATCCCAAGACATTTAAGTCCCTTTCAGTTAAAAAAAATTAATATCTCTATATAGGCATGCCCATCACTATAATCAATCAATGATTATAGGATTTTCTCATAAATCACTACTTTATAAGATGCGCTGTCTTTTTCAGATTTTTCAACCTTAAGTTCATCAATTTGATTAAACTCATTTTCTTTAATTGCAGGAAATAAACTATCGCCCTTCGGCATTAGGTCAACATGGCTAATATAAAGTCTATCGGCTTTACTCATGGCTTGGCGATAAATCTCAGCCCCACCAATAATCATAATCTCATCTTGCTTATCAGCCTTGGCAATTGTCTTGGCTAGTTCAATTGCTGCATCAAGATCATTAATCACAATCACACCATCTGGCTGATAGTTTTTTTTTCTACTTACAATAATATTTACCCGCTTTGGCAAAGGCTTGCCAATAGATTCATAGGTCTTGCGCCCCATAATAATAGGTTTGCCAATGGTAATACTCTTAAAATAGGCAAAATCTGATGGCAAATACCATGGGATTTCTCCCCTATTGCCAATCACCCCATTTTTTGCCACTGCCGCAATTATAGATATTTTCAACTAATCTCACTCCGCACGCTGCAATATCAACACTTTAAAATCATTTTGAGGGTAGAAATCTTTTTTTACAAACTCAAAAGTGGTTGAGCCATTTTTTTTCACGCCATCACCGCAAAAACTCACAAAATTCTTGGTGCTTCCCTTATCCACACTTAAACGAAATGTGCCAATTGAGCCAGACCAATTTTGGGCGGTTTTCAAAATATATGAAATATAGGTTTCATAAAAACCCTCACCATTCACCAACTCTCGCTTAACCGCATTAATAAATGGCGCATCTATACAATAATCTTTTACATATAGGTCATAAGTTTCACCCTTCGTGCCGTCCTGATTTAAAAAAGACAAAAAAGCAGTGCCGCCAACTGCCGGCACATAACGATGTGAAACATTGATTGTTTGATTTGCAGGAAAAGTCATCTCCCACCAATAGCTAGATTTCAATGTCCAAATTGGGGTTAAATGGTCTTTTACACCTTCACCTGCATCATAACGATCATTCTCTATTATGCCACGTTTTTCCAACTCCTCAATATAGGCTTTTCCTCCATCTGGCATGACAGAAATTTCTGCCAATCGCTCAAAAGTTTTATCGCCAAATGGCAAGAGTGAAACCTTGGCTGATAATAAAATACTAGTAACATCTAACCCAAGCGCATAAGCCTTTTGCTCAATTTTTGGAGTGAGTGGTAGCCCATTTATTACAACTGAAAAACCCATTAAATTATCATTATCAAGAAAAGGAATAGAAACCCCCTCATAAGGGCTTCCTGTAATATCAGGCATTGGAAAAGCAACTATTGATGTCACATCTTTATTTGAATTATTCTTAAAAACATAATCAACCCTTATTTCATCTTGCGAAATAAATAGATCCTCGCTAACCATTTCAACAGATGCTGAATTGACATAAATCAATCCGCCAGCTCCCATTTCTGCTATAGAATCATTGGCAAATATTGGAGTTGCAAGCAAAGTAAAAAAACTCACCATAATAAAACGCATAGTTTCCTCCATTTTTAAAAAATTTTACCTCTTCGCTAAATTTTCTAATTCCACTCCATCAATTCTGCAAACACTCCACTCGCTCTGTTTTTTTGCTCCAATTGAATTATAAAACTCAATCGCAGGTTTATTCCAATCTAAAACCCACCATTCCAACCTAGCCAAATCTTGAAGTTGGCATTTTTGTGCTAAAAAGGCCATTAACGCCTTACCAGCTCCAGATCCTCTTGCCTTTGGGTCAACATATAAATCTTCAAGCCAAATCCCATGCCTGCCCCTAAATGTTGAATAGGTATAATAATATAGAGCAAAACCAACAGGCTCATCATTTATTTCAGCAATTTCACAAAACACCCGTGGATGTTCGCAAAATAAATCCCTCTCAATATCTTTTTTTTGCACCTCAACCTCATGCAACAGCTTTTCATACTCCGCCAGCTGATTAATAAAACTCACAATCAAACTAGTGTCATTAATACTCGCTTTTCTTATGGTAATTCTCATATCGCAATTGGTGCTTTAATACCTTGATATGGATCATAATCCTCAAAAGAAAAATCCTCATATTTATAGGCAAATAGGCTTGAGTGGTGATTCAATATCTTAAGTTCTGGCAAGGTTTTTGGTGTGCGTGAAAGCTGCAATTCAACTTGCTCAAAATGGTTTGAGTAAATATGCGCGTCCCCCAATGTATGGACAAAATCACCAACCTCTAAACCCACAACATCGGCAATCATATGCGTGAGCAAAGCATATGAGGCTATGTTAAACGGCACACCTAGGAATATATCAGCCGAGCGTTGATATAGCTGGCAACTCAATTTGCCATTCGCTACATAAAATTGAAATAAACAATGACATGGCGGCAATGCCATATTGTCAACTTCAGCAGGATTCCATGCGCTAACAATATGGCGGCGAGAATTTGGTTTATTTTTCAACCCATCAACTAGGTTTTTTATCTGATCGATTGTACCGCCCTTGCCATCTGGCCAAGATCGCCATTGCGAACCATAAACGGGGCCAAGATCACCATTATCGTCTGCCCATTCGTCCCAAATTTTCACCCCATTTTCTTGCAACCAATAAACATTAGTATCCCCACGTAAAAACCATAAAAGTTCATAAACGATAGATCTAATATGCAAGCGTTTGGTAGTAAGAAGCGGAAAACCCTCACTTAAATCATAGCGCATTTGATAACCAAAAACCGAGCGAGTTCCAGTTCCCGTGCGATCACCCTTATCAAAGCCGTTTTCTTTTACATGTTTTAATAGATCAAGATATTGTTTCATATTTGCAATGATAAATGATTCTTTGATTACATGTTAGCTAGAAAATAATTGGAAAAGAAGTAAACTGGCAGTCTTTAATTCTTTTTCTTATGTCCTTACCCACCCACTTCATTCACTTTAACCCCAAACTCAACCTCACCCCCACAAGGGAGAGATATTATAAAACATAATTTTCGTATTCAATTTATAAAAACAGCCTTTAAAATAAGAGGGAAATCTATCTCCTCCCTCCCCCTTGCGGGGAGGGATTGAGGGTGGGGGTTTCTCCAAAAAGTGAGTATAAAATAGCCTTTTTTAAGTGACACTTTACTTTACAATATTA
>JAMONZ010000046.1 GCA_027066315.1 Hyphomicrobiales bacterium | reverse complement strand
TATTCTGTTTAAGTATATTCTTAACAAGCATATACTTAAACAGAATATAGTAGTAATTAACATGAATGTAAAAACCCTTTGCCTCTCAATCCTCTTTGAGAGTGACGCTACAGGATATGAAATACGCCAGCTTTGTACAAATGGCCAATGTTCCTATTTTGTAGAGGTAAGTTTTGGATCAATCTACCCTGCCCTTGCAAAATTAGAAGAAGCTGGGTTTGTAACCTCGCACACCCAAGCCCAACAAGGCCGCCCTGCTAAAAAAATCTACTCAATTACTCAAGCTGGGCGTGATGAATTTCGCAACTCCTTATTTGAAAAATTAAATGAAGATGTCTTTCGTTCTGAATTTTTATTATTTGCCCGCTTTGCTTCGCTCTTACCCGCTTCACTGGTAAAACAGCGCATAAATGAGCGACTAGAAATGTTAGATCAAGAACTAGATGATCTCAAAATGCTTGGACAAACACAAAATCCAGACATTAAACCATATGGTTCTAATGAGTGGATTTTAAATTATGGGCTAAATATGCGTAGGGTTGAAATTGAATATATAAAAACCCATATGAATGAATTAATAAGCGTTGCGCAAGCAGACAAACAACTTACTGGGGAAAACAATAAATGAAATTCCTAACTTCGTATGGCGTAGCTTTTATTTTAATTTTAATCATTGGAATCTGGATGCTTAGCGGCACTATCATTCATGGAGGAAGGGGAGAGGGAGAGGGTGAAAAACAAATAATTCAATTATCCTCAAATTCAGATAAAAATGAAACCTCCCCCCTTCGACAAGCTCAGGGTGAGGAGGCAATAGCTAAAGGTGAGGGAACAATATCCCAGAACGAGGAAGTAGAAAAAGAATTGCAAAATGTGCGCACTCAAATGTTTATTGCACAAGAAATGCCAATTGAGGTTGCCCTTAGAGGACGCACAAAAGCAAATGCAACTATTTCTGCCACTGCACAAACCAGCGGCACATTAGAGCAAATTCATGTTAAAAAGGGTGATTTCGTAAAAAAAGGCACTCCTCTTTGCACCCTTGATAGCGGCACAAAACAAGCGCAGTTAAACCAAGCAACAGCCGCTTTAGCCCAAGCAAAAGCATCACTAACTCAAGCACAAGCAAATTATGAAACCAACAAAACCCTCAGAGAAAAAGGGCTTGCAGCAAGTAATACAAAAAATAATTTTGAGGTTCAGCTAGAGGCTGCAAAATCTGCTCTTGCTGGTGCAAAAGCATCACTAGATTTTGCAACCCTAGAATTAGAGCATATCACAATAAATGCTCAAATAGATGGATTGGTGCAAAGCCCAATTGCAAATGTTGGTGACATGATAAGAAATGGTGGAATTTGCGCAACCATTGTTCAGCTAGATCCAATGTTATTTGTTGGCAAAGTTGCAGAGGCAAAAGTTGGCTTATTAAAAGAGGGCATGAGTGCCAAAATTCAAACAATAAACCTTCCACCAATTAAAGGATTTGCCAATTTCGAGGGTAAAGTTCGCTATATCAGTGCCATTGCAGATGAAGCAACAAGATCTTTTGATGTTGAAATTGAATTTAATAATCCAAATCTTGAAATCCGCTCAGGGCAAACAGCAAATGCAAGAATTTTTGTTGGTAAAACCAAAGCTCATCTTATTGCACAATCCTCATTAACGCTTGATGATGATGGAGACATTGGCGTAAAAATTGTTGATGAAAATAACAAAGTTCATTTTGTAAAAGTGCAAATTTTACGTGATACAACAAAGGGTGTTTTTGTTTCTGGTTTACCCGATAAAGCCCAAATAATTATTTTTGGGCAAGAATATGTAATTGACAACCAAAAAGTTGATGCAACTCTAGTAACGAAAGATATTTCGTCATGATGAATATGCTAGAGGCAATTTTACGCCGTCCAAAAACAGTAATAACAATAATGTTCATCATGCTTATTGGTGGCATTTATGCTTTTATCTCTCTTCCGCGCGAGAGCGAGCCATCAATTGACATTCCTTTTTTAAGCATAACAACAGTGCAAACTGGAATTTCTCCTGCTGATGCAGACAAACTTTTAGTGCGCCCAATTGAAGCAGAATTAGGCAATTTAACAGGCTTAAAAAGCATGCGCTCTTATGCCAACACAAATAGCGCAACTATTGTTTTAGAATTTGACATCAATTTTGATAAAGACGAAGCATTAAAAGATGTAAAAGATGGCGTTGATAGAGCAAAACCAAACCTGCCAGATGATGCAACAGAGCCAACAGTAAATGAAATAACTATTGATGATAGTGGCACAATAACCGTTGCTTTATATGGCAATATTCCCGAGCGGGCATTAAACAGGTTTGCACTTGAATTAAAAGAAGATTTAGAGGGAATTTCAAGCGTTCTTGAAGTTAAAATGTCAGGCGATAGAGAAGAAGTTTTAGAGATTGTAATAGATCAACTAAAACTTGAAGCATATAATTTAACCGCTAGTGATTTGTTTGATGCTTTGGCAAAAAATAACCTAATCATTCCCGCAGGAAAACTAGACACAGGGCAAGGGCGTTTTAGTGTTAAAGTTCCAGGTTTAATAAAAACCGCCTTTGATGTTTATAACCTTCCGCTTAAAACCAAAAATGATAAAGTTGTAACTTTTTCTGATGTTGCAACCATCTCACGCACATTTAAAGATGCAACAAATTATACAAGAGTAAATGGCGCACCTGCCATTATGCTTTCAGTGATGAAGCGGCTAGACACTAACCTTATTGACATTTCAAATGCGGTTAAAAAAGTAACAGATGAACATGCAAAACAATGGCCCAAAGTACTTGAATATTCTTATATTTTAGACATGGCAAAATTTTCCACCCGCATGTTTTCCTCGCTCCAAGCCTCAGTTTTGACCGCAGTTGTTTTGGTGTTAATTGTTTCAATAATGTTGCTAGGGTTACGCCCTGCCCTGCTCATTGGTTTTTCAATTCCTCTTTCCTTCATGATTGGCTTTTTGTTTTTACAATTCATGGGCATGACGGTAAACATGATGATTATGTTTGGTCTTGTTTTAACCGTTGGCATGTTGGTTGATAGTGCCATTGTGATTGTTGAATATGCCGAGCGTAAAATTACTGAAGGGGTTGAGCGCCAAGAGGCATTTATTCGTGCCGTAAAAATGATGTTTTGGCCAATTGTTGCTTCAACCGCAACAACCCTAGCGGCATTTTTACCGCTTCTCATGTGGCCAGGCATTATTGGTAAATTCATGAGCTATCTACCAATAATGGTAATCGTAACCCTAACCGCATCACTAATTACTGCAATGATTTTTATTCCTGTTATTGGACGTTTTGTTGCGCGCAAAAAAGTAAGCGAAAAAGAAAAACAAGCAGCCCTTTCTCTTTCTGGCGCAACAAAATTTGATGTAAAAAATGTAAAAGGCTTAACAGGATCTTATATTCGCCTTTTAGCACTTTTAATTAAACATCCAATAATTTCTTTAGGTGTTGGATTTGGCTCAATCGTTGGAATTTTTCTTTATTTTTCTGCAAACCCAACAGGCATAGTTGCATTCCCCACCATTGAGGGTGAATATGCAACAATTGCCATCACATCAAAGGGCAATTATTCACCCACTGAAATACGTGATATTTTGATTGAGGTTGAGCAAAAAGTTATTGGCATTTCTGGCATTGAAGATGTGATGTTAAATTTTGGATCTTCTGGCGCAATTGGCTCTACCCCATCAGACACAATTGGCAATCTCACTCTTGAATTTAAACCATTTAAAGACAGGCGCTATGCCAAAGAAATATTTAAGGATATTCGCAAAAATGTTGCCAATATTTCTGGCGTTGGCATTGAGCTTGTCGAAGTGCAAGAAGGCCCCCCTGCAGGCAAAGACATTAATCTAAGAGTTGAATCTTCAACCTATGAAACATTAAGCCCTGTAATTACAAAATTACGCAATTATATCGAAAATGATTTAGGTAATGTTATTGAGGTTGATGATTCTCGCCCAAAATCTGGCATAGATTGGGAGATAATAGTCAATAGAGATATGGCAGCACGCTTTGGCATTGGTATCAGAGATTTAAGCCCATATATTCAACTTGTTACAACAGGTGTTAACCTTGGCACCTATCGCCCTGATGATGCAATTGATGAGCTTGATATTATGGTGCGTTTACCAAAAGATCAGCGTAGCTTTGAAGCGTTAGATTCTATGCGAATTATCACCCGCAATGGGCTTGTACCTGTTTCCACATTCATCACCAGAAAAGCTGTGCCAAAAGTTGCCTCTATTTCCAGATGGAACCAAAAATATCGCATGAATATTGGAGCAAACGTAACGGGGCAAGATGCTGAGGGCAAAGACATAACCGCATCTAGCAAAGTTGCTGAGCTCAAAGAATGGACATCAAGCCAAACTTGGCCAACTGGTGTTAAAATAGTCTATGGCGGTGCAGATGAGCAAACAAATGAAACAAACGCCTTTATGGTTCAAGCAGGGCTTGGCGCTATGTTTTTAATGTTTTTAATTTTACTCACCCAATTTAACAGTTTTTATCAAGTTTTTGTAACTCTCTCAACCGTGATTATGGCAGTTGCTGGTGTGTTGCTTGGCATGCTGGTTACTGGGCAGGCATTTTCTGCTATTATGACAGGTGTTGGCATAATTTCACTTGCAGGCATTGTGGTGAATAATTCTATTGTTCTTATTGATACATATAATCGTTTTCATCGTAAATTAAAATTTGAAGCAAAAGAAGCAATTTTAATGACTGCCGCCCAGCGCATTCGCCCCGTTATGCTAACCACAATAACAACCGTTTTTGGGCTTTTACCAATGGCACTTGGCATAACATTTAACTTTTTCTCTCGCTCAATAGAAATTGGCTCAATTGCTGGTGCATGGTGGGTTCAGCTTGCAACCGCTGTTATTGCTGGTTTGTCTTTTTCAACTCTTTTAACCCTAGTTCTTGTACCAGTTATGTTAACCGCCCCATCAACAATTTGGACAAGTATAATGGGATATAAAAAAAATCCTAGGCCAAAAAACAGCAATGATAAAGTTGAGCAAAGCCATGCAGAAAACGTTGGCATAAAAGTTATAAATACAAAAAAAATTATCAAAGCAAAGAATAAAAAAATAGATAAATTTTCAAAAAAAGCTGCTGAGTAATACCCTTTCATTTTTCAGATATACACTTTCCAAACTATCCAAACATGTCTGCCCACACTTGATGCCTAGTCTTTCAAAATCTGCATAAAATCCAAGATTAAATTAAGGGAAGTGTGCTTGGCGAGTTGGGTTGTGAAAAAAAGCTGTTTTAGAACCCTAAAGCTGCTTTTCTTTCACTTTACGCAACTGCTCTTCGGCTTCATTTGCTTCTAGCTGCCTGCTCCACATTTGTGCGTAAAGGCCATTCTTTGCCAACAAATCCTTATGCTTGCCTCGCTCAGCAATTTCCCCGCCTTGCAACACAATAATCTCATCAGCATTTATGATTGTAGAAAGCCTATGCGCAATAACAAGCACTGTTCTATTTTGTGAAACAGTATCAAGAGCTGATTGGATCTCACGCTCGGTTTGCGTATCAAGTGCTGATGTTGCCTCATCAAGAATAAGAATTGGAGGAGCTTTTAATATCGTACGAGCAATTGCAACACGTTGTTTCTCGCCGCCTGAAAGTTTTAACCCACGCTCGCCAACTGGCGTATCAAACCCTTTTGGAAGAGAAGAAATAAAATCAGATATTTGTGCCATTTTTGCTGCTTCTTCAATTTCAGCTTGGCTTGCAGATGGTCGCCCATAGCCAATATTATATCCAATTGTATCATTAAACAAAACCGTATCTTGCGGCACCATGCCAACAACATCACGCAGGCTTTTTTGCTTAATATCACGCACGTCCTGCCCATCAATACAAATACAACCCTGTGCAACATCATAAAAACGATATATGAGCCGTGATAGAGTAGATTTACCCGCCCCAGATGGGCCAACAACTGCAATAGTTTTACCAGCAGGAACTTCAAAACTTACGTTCTTAAGTATTTTCCTATCTTCATCATAAGAAAAACTCACATTTTCAAATCGCAATACTGGGCCAGTAATTTCAATGTCTTTAGCATTTGGCTTGTCCTGAACTTCTGGCTCTTGCTCAAGTAATAAAAACATCTCTTCAATATCGGCCAACCCTTGGCGAATTTCACGATAGACCGAGCCAATGAAATTAAGCGGACGATATATTTGCATCATAAAAGTATTGACTAAAACAAAATCGCCGATGCTCATTTCTCCAGCCATTACCCCTTGCGCTGACATGATGCCAATGATAATCATACCAGTCCAAAAAATCAGCCCTTGCCCAAAATTAAGCATACCAAGCGATGTCCACATACGAATGGCCGCACCCTCATAGATTGCCATAGACTTATCAAACCGATTTGCTTCCATCTCCTCATTGCTAAAATATTTAACAGTTTCAAAATTTATCAAACTATCAATAGCTTTAGAGTTTGCTTCTGTGTCGCTCTCGTTCATTTTTCGACGAATAGCGATACGCCAATTAGAAGCACGAATAGTAAAAACCACATATAAAACGATTATACCAACCACTATCAAAAGAAATTTAAACCCAAACAAATAAGCAAAAATTGAGCTAACAATAATAAATTCTACAATTGCAGGGGCAGTATTTAGCATGGAGAAACGCACGATGGTTTCAATCCCCTTAGTACCACGCTCAATTATACGAGAAAGGCCACCCAAGCGGCGTTGCAAATGATAGCGAAGCGATAGGCGATGTAAATGTACAAAGGTTTTTCTAGCCAGTTGACGCACTGCATGCTGACCAACCCTAGCAAATAACATATCTCGTAATTGCTGAAATCCGCTATCTAAAATATTAGCAACACCAAACGCAATGACCAAAACAATGGGTACTGCAATGCCAAGCATAAGTTCAGGATTTTCACTAGTATTAGAAAGTGAATCTATTACACCCTTATAAGCAAAGGGAATTGTTGTAGTAGCGACTTTCGCAAGCAATAAAGCACCAATAGCCGCCAAAACCCGTAGTTTTAAATCTAACCGATCTTTTGGCCACATATATTTCCAAAGGTGACAAATTGTTGAAATCATAGAGCCTTCATCGGCACTTACTTTTTGTTTTTTCTCACTCAACGTCATCACCCTTTGAACCTTTATTCTGTCCACTCAAGGTCGACAGATATTCGTTATATAAACCTTGCATTTGATTAAGTTTGTCAAAATTTACCAAATAACAATTACGCACCCCTTTTGCTTGTTTGATAACCAAACCAGCCTCAAGCAAAACTTTTATATGTTGAGAAACAGTAGATTGCGCCAAATCAAAACATTTTGCTACATCAGTACAACAACATTGATTTTTACAATCATCTGCTATTATGCGTAAAATATCTAAACGCACATTATGGCCAAGCGCACGTAAAAAAACTGCAAGGTCTTCATCTTTTTTTATTTTTTCTTTCATCGCAAAAATACGATAAAAGAAAATTCTCTAAAAAGCAAACTCTAATAGTTTCTAGTATCTTGCTTGACTCGGCAATTCTAAAATTTGACCAGGATATATCCAATGAGAATCATTTATCTTCCCTCTATTAGCTTCAAAAATCAGCTTATAGCGATAACCATTCCCATATAAATGTTTGGATAAATCCCAAAGAGTATCACCCTTTTTTACCACTATTTGATTGCTTGAGTTTGGCTGTCTTTCTACATTAGATTCTACATCTTGATTATCCTCAAAAAAATCAACATCAACAGTTGCAAATACGCCTTGCTCTTTTGATTTTAAAAAATCAAATCGTACTTTTTGATTGGGTTTTATCAAAATATTTTCATCTAAATTTATTTGCCAACGCCCCTCAAAAATAATCGTATCAGCAATTAATTTATCATCAACAAAAAGCTGAACGATTAAATCATTCTCTCCTCGCCCAGCAAAAAAATTATTATCCTCATCAATTTTAATCATATCAATGCTCAAATATGGCCTAACAATTGATGCTAGATACTCAATAGATTCACTTATTTTAGCTTCATCTGAAACTAGTTCAGCCGCCATATCTTCTTGCTGTGATCGCCTTGCAAAAATCGTCAATGGCCTTGAGTTTAAACTATCAGACATAATCACCATAGTTGATTGGTCATTTTTTGCAGTTATTGGTAGTTTTGAAATCTCAAGATTTGAGCCATGAATATAGGGTGACTTTGTTATAGCAATCCAATCACCACCAGCTTTAACTTTAACATTTCCAATCAACTCAGCATTAGCAAAAACTTCAATAAAATCACCAGGCTGCCCGCTTCCCTCAATAACCAAAATATTACCCGCCTCTACTCGAGCAGAACTAACCATTGGGTCAAAAACAGATAAATCTTTCTCCTGATAATTTTGCTCTTCCTCTAAGCCTTGCTCAACAATTTGCTCTTTTGGATCTTCACTTAGTACTTCTGGTTCTTGTTGATTTTCAACAATATTTATATCTGTTATCTCATCGAATAACTTTGGTTTTTGAGCTTGCTCAGCAGGAATGGGAGCTACTTCAATATTTATATTTTCTTCTAGTTTTGGTGTTTTTATCAACTCAGCAGGCTCTATTATTTCCTCAGGATCAAGAGCGGGCAATTCTATTTTTTCTTCATCAGTTATGGGTTGAGCAACAGGCGGTTCAACCTGATTAATCACTGGCTCTTTTAGAAAAGTTTTTGCTTTGGGTAATATTTCATCAAATTTAAAATCGCTCACAGCAAATTTAGCACAAGCAAAATAGTCATTCTTGACTTTCATGCAAGAATTAATTTTTGGCCAAGCAGCAATACCCAAAACTGCAATAATAGTGCTAGTTGCAAAAAACAACGTGACTAATGCAGGGTTATTTTTTCTCTTTTTTGCCAAATTTTACGCTCCTAAAACTTTTCTTTCCAACCCGCCGCTTCGCTTTTCATCAATTTATAATTGATAGATTCATATAATGCTTCAAATGAGGCATCAATTATATTTGGAGATACGCCAATAGTCACCCAACGCTCACCTGAGCTATCTTTGCTTTCAATCAACACCCGAGTAACAGCACCAGTACCACCATCAAGAATACGAACTTTAAAGTCTACTAATTCTAAGTCAGAAATAAAGCTAGTAAACCTGCCAAGGTCTTTGCGCATTGCTTCATCAAGTGCATTTACTGGCCCATTACCCTCAGCAACAGACATGAACAGCTCACCATCGACCACAATTTTCACTACCGCTTCAGAAACCGTAACAAGCTCGCCACGCACATTATGTCGACGCTCAACAGCTGCTCGATAGCTCTCAACTTCAAAAAAATTAGGCAAGCTGCCAAGCACTTTATGTGCTAAAAGTGCAAAACTAGCATCAGCTCCATCATAAGAATAACCCCTTGCCTCTCTCTCTTTTACTAGTTTTAAAAGAGTGCTAAGTCTTGGGTCATCTTTTTTTATTTCAATATCATGCCGTTTAAGAGCAACTAAAAGATTTGACTTTCCTGCTTGTTGCGACACCATGATAGATCGCTCATTACCTACAGATTCAGGGGTAATATGTTCATAACAACTTGGGTCTTTAAGCAGAGCAGAGGCATGAATCCCAGCCTTAGTTGCAAAAGCAAAAGCACCAACATAAGGCGATTGAGGATCTGGGGCTCTATTTAATATATCATCAAACGCACGAGAAATATGCGTAAGTTTCTTAAGCTGTTTTGCACTTGTTGTAATTTCAAACTTATCTTTAAAATCCGCTTTGAGCAACAAAGTTGGCAAAATAGAAATAAGCGAAGCATTACCGCATCTCTCGCCAATTCCATTTAACGTGCCTTGAATTTGGCGCACACCAGCTCGCACAGCAATCAATGAATTTGCTATTGCATTTCCAGTATCATCATGTGCATGAATTCCTAATTTCTCACCAGGGCAGATTTTTAAAATATCTGTTACAATTTCTTCTACTTCATAGGGAAGCGTGCCACCGTTTGTATCACAAAGCACTATCCATCTTGCTCCTGCATCAAGTGCAGTTTTTATGCATTCCTTTGCATAATTAGGATTAGCTTTATAACCATCAAAAAAATGCTCACAATCTAGCATCGTTTCTTTGCCATGCTTTATTGCGGCAGAAACTGATTGCTCTATTGAAGTGAGATTCTCTTCTTTTGAAATGCCCAAAGCCAATTCAACTTGTTTATCCCAAGCCTTAGCAACAAAACAAATTGCATCTGACTTAGCGTCTAATAGTGCTTTAATTCCTGTGTCATTCTCAACCGATCGCCCAGCTCGCTTTGTCATTCCAAAGGCCGTAAAAACCGCATTTTTTGTACGTTTTTCACTAAAAAACTCATCATCAACAATATTAGCTCCGGGATACCCACCCTCAACATAATCAATTTTAAGCTCTTCAAGCAAAGCTGTAATAGCAATTTTATCAGCCAATGAAAATTCAATTCCGCTGGTCTGCGCACCATCTCTAAGGGTAGTATCAAATAGATAAAGACGCTCTTTATTCATGAAATTATCTCACTTAACTTAGTTTAATTACAAGGAAAATAAGGATTGCTAAAACAATAATAATTTTACTAGCAATCGTAATTTTCAGCCACATTGGCATAGCTTTTTTATTATGTGAGTTATTCATTTTTCTTCTTTCGCTATTGGCCATGTTTTTATTTCATGGTCAGGATGCTGATGGGAATATACACTAGAAATAAAATCTTGCCATTCATCATCAGTTTCATGCTTAATGGGCAAGCTACATAAATCATCAAAAAACTCTAATTTATCCCTCAAGTTCACTTGAATGGTTGGCGCAACTTTTGCAGGATCATCAAAAGCACCGATAGAAAATTCAAGTCCAAATTTTGTTTCATAAGCCAAAGGCGTGCCGCAATTTGCACAAAACCCACGTCGTGCAACATTCGAACTATCAAACCATTTTGGCTCACCTCGAGTGAAATGCCCATCTTTAACCATAACCAACGCCCCAAAAAACCCGCCATAGGCTTTTTGACACATACGACAATGACAAATTGAAGGTCGCGCAAAATCACTAGCAGCAAAGCGCACCGCCCCACACTGGCAACCTCCTTTGAGAGTTTTAATCACTCACTGACCTCCCAATTCGTAACTCGTTCTCCTGTTTTTGGATCTTTAGTATCTTTTAGCAAAATATTTTTTTGCTCTAATTCATTACGAATTTTATCAGCCTTGACCCAATTTTTTTGCGCTAATGCTTCAAGTCTTTCTATTATTGCCTTCTCTACCTGCTCAATATCATTAACCTCTAATTTGCTCGATTTCTTAGCATTTTGCCATTCTTGCATGCTATCAAAACTAGCCAACCCAAGCAGTTGTAACGAGCCGAACAAACGGTTTGCATTATGCAATTTCTTGCCTGATGCATGGCGGTGTAAATTTGCAATTACTCCCGACATATTCAAATCATCAGCCAAAGCAAAGCGCAATTTTGAACAAGGCCCAAGTGCCTCAATCTCCGCTCGATTTTCTTCATCAAAATCAAGGCCAAGTTCAAGAATAGTGTTTTTCCAGTTTGTTAAAATCCTCGATGCTTCAACCAAGCGAGCTTCAGAAAAATCAATTGGCTCTTTATAATTTGTCATAAGAATTGCAAGGCGCAACACATCTCCTGCCCATTTTGTTCCACCAAATTTATCAGTTTCCAGCAAGTCATTTATAGTGATAAAATTACCAAGGCTTTTTGACATTTTCTGTCCCTCAACCTGCAAAAATCCATTATGAAGCCAATAATTAGCCATTTTATCATTATTATGGGCTGAGCATGATTGAGCAATTTCATTTTCATGGTGCGGAAATATCAAGTCTAATCCACCGCCATGAATATCAAATATCTCCCCTAAATGAAACTCACTCATAACAGAACATTCAAGATGCCAACCAGGACGACCACGTCCCCATGGGCTTTGCCAACCAGGTTCACTTTCATTGGAAAGTTTCCATAAAATAAAATCACCAGCATTTCGCTTGTGGCTCTTTATTTCAATCCTAGCACCAGCTTGTTGGTCTTCAATCTTCCTATTCGATAAAGCCCCATAATTTGACATTGATTTAATATCAAACAACACCTCACCACCTGCAATATAGGCATGATTATTATCTAGCAAATTTTTTATCATCTTTAGCATGCCTTTTATATGGTCGGTGGCAAGCGGTTCAAAAGTTGGATCGATACAGCCCAAGGCTTTTACGTCTTTATGATATTGATCTGTAGTTTTTTTTGTAACTTTTTTAATAGCCTCATTTAGCTCAAGCTCAGGATAATCTCGAACCGCACGTGCATTAATTTTATCATCAACATCAGTAATATTTCGTACATATGTTACATGCTCATTGCCATAAACATGACGCAAAAGCCGAAATAAAACATCAAAAACTATTGCAGGACGTGCATTACCAATATGAGCATAATCATAAACCGTTGGTCCGCAAACATACATGCGCACATTATTAGAATCGATAGGAATAAACTCATCTTTTTTACGACTAAGAGTATTATAGAGTTTAATTTTTACATCGGTTGTCATTTATCTTTGCCCCATAGTTACTGATTAATTCAGTGCTAAAGCGCAGAAATTATTACTTAAAAAAAGATAGGTAAAACCACGCCTCGACCAAAAAAGGTTAGCTAATAATAATGCATCTAATAATGCAAATTTTCATTGTGGTTCTCATAACAATATAAAAGCACCCAAAAAGTACAAAAATCAAGTAAAATATAATATAGATGATTTTTTAGCTATTATATTTCTCAATTATGCCAATTTTATAGTGTAGTTTCTTTTATAATTTTTAATTATGCTCGTTTAATAATATTTTTGATTTAAAATATACTTTATAACCAGTTTAAAAAAGGCAAATACACATGCTCGCCATATATCATAAAGCGTTGCAGCATATCTTTTTTTCATTTGTTATAATTTTCACCCTTCTCAATGCTGATGTTGCCTATGCTCAAACCCATAGTTGCTCTGCCCTAAAAAACACAGCTCGCTCACTAGAGAGAAATCGAGATTTTCGCTCGCTAGCAAAAAACACCAAAACTATTCAAAGAACCGCAAGCGAATTAAAAAAAGTCGAAAGGCAATTTGTTCGCTCAGGCTGTCAAAAAATCCTTAATGCTAAAAAAAGACTAACTGGTCAATGCCGCACACTTGCTAGAAAAATCATCAGAGGCCGCTCAGATATTAATAAACTAAAGGCAAAGGTTGGGACTGGGCAAGCCATCGCCCGCCAACGAGAGAATATTCTAAAGCAATTAGCCAACAATACATGTAGCAATTCTAATAATAATTTCAATTCAATTCAAAATAAGAATAAAAATCTTTTTGATATTTTATTTGGAAATAACAACAATATTATTACAACAGAAATTCCCAATGTTCGAATTGATTTAAACACTCTAAGAACGTTATGTGTAAGAAGTAGTGATGGCTATTATTGGCCAATTAGTTTTTCAACTACTGAGCAATATTTAAGTTTAGATGCAGCTGCTTGTGCTGAGCAAGCTAACGGACACGATGTAGAGCTTTACTATCATAAAAACCCAGGGCAAGAAGCCGATGACATGATAAATATGGCAGGCATTCCTTATAAATCCATGCCTAATGCTTTTCTTTTTCGCTCTGAATTTATTCAAAATAATATTTTTAAAAGACAAAAATCATCAGGGTTTTTTGAGGTGGTTGAGAATAAAGCAAATGGCCAATCAAGAACAATGATTATGTTTGAAGAACAAGGCTTTCCAATGCCAATTCGTGACCCTCGTCAAAAGATTAAAACTACTGTTGCCAAAGCTATTTTTGTGCCGCTACCGCGCAACAGACCGTATAGAGAGGGTGAGCCACGGCCTAAACAAATAGTTGCAACTCCAAAAATTACTGCACCAATTCAAACCTTCATCTCAAATGGTAAAACCATTAGGATAATCGGGCCAGACACTCTTTACGCCCAATCAACACCAACAGGCTCTTAAGCTCAGGCCCATCTTTTCGCCCTGTAATCGCAAGACGAAGCGGTAAAAATAAATTTTTACCTTTGCGCCCAGTTAGGCTTTTCAAACTTGATGTCCATTGACCCCAAGTATTTTCATCCCATGGCAATGGTGGTAAATTTTTAGCAGCAATCTCAATAAACTCTTTATCATCAAGCGCAATATTTGGCTCAATTGGCCCAGTAATTAATTTTGCTAAATCTTTAATATCGTCAAATTTCACTAAATTTTCTCGCAAAGCAAGCCACAAATCCTCACCCTCTAAGTCAAACTTTTCAAGTCGTGGCTTTGCCGTTTCATAATCCATATCATGTAAAATTCTTGCATTCAAAGTTTCAAGCTCCGCCTCGTCATATCGTGCTGGCCCACGTGAAATAATAGAAAAGTCAAACTTTTTGGCCAATTCAGCAAGACTTGCAACAGGCTCAACTGGCAGACTTGTGCCTGTAATTGTTGCCATAATTGCAACGGCCATTGGCTCATAGCCAGCCTCACGTAAACCCTGTAATGAAAGCGATCCCAACCTTTTTGAAAGACCTTTACCTTGAGCATCACTAAGTAAATTATGATGTGCAAAAATTGGAGCTTTCCCACCCAAAGCATCAAAAATCTCTACCTGAACACCAGAATTACTCACATGATCTTCCCCACGAATAATATGAGTTATACCAAGATCAAGATCATCAACTACTGATGGCAGAGTATAAAGATAAGAGCCATCACCTCTAATTAAAACAGGGTCAGACATAGAAGAAATATTTACCGTTTGATCGCCACGAACAAGGTCATTAAAAATAACTGGCTCGCCATCTAATTTAAAACGCCAATGCGGCTTTCGCCCCTCATTTTCATATTTTTGCTTTTCTTCATCACTCAATAAAAGTGCCGCCCGATCATAGATTGGCGGCCTGCCCATTGCTCTTGCTCGGACACGTTTTCTATCAAGCTCATCACCCGTTTCATAACAGGGATAAAGCCTTCCCATCGCAATCAATTCATCACGAGCCGCATCATAAAGATCAAACCGTTTAGATTGGGCGGTAATCATATCAGGTGAAATGCCAAGCCATTTCAAATCTTGCTCTATACCATCAGCATATTCTTGTTTTGATCGCTCAAAATCTGTGTCATCAAAACGCAAAATAAACTCACCATTATTTGCTTTTGCAAATAACCAATTAGCCAAGGCAGTGCGAGCATTACCAAGGTGAATTCGCCCAGTTGGAGAGGGTGCAAAACGGACTTTGATCATTATTTTATACTTTCATCACGATAGCCATTGGTAATGGGATATTTACGCCCCATTCCAAAGGATTTTTCTGTTAGCTTCACCCCAATAGCAGATTGGCGGCGTTTATATTCAGCAATATATAGCATTTTCTCAATTCGCTTTACTAGTGCAAGATCAAAACCAAGTTCAACAATTTGTTTAACCGACATTTCTTTTTCAACCAGTGCCTCCAAGATTGCATCTAGCACCTCATAGGGTGGCAAGCTATCTTGATCCACCTGCCCCTCGGCCAGCTCAGCACTTGGAGCTTTAGTAATGATAGAAGTTGGAATAACCATACCCGCTTTACCAAAACAATCATCTGGCATATTTTTATTCCGCCAATTTGCAAAATGATAAACTTGCATTTTTGTAAGGTCTTTTATTGGGTTAAACCCACCATTCATATCACCATAAATCGTAGCATAACCAACCGCTAATTCAGATTTATTACCTGTAGTTAAAAGCATTGAACCTAATTTATTTGAAACCGCCATCAATATTAAACCCCTCATGCGAGATTGAATATTCTC
Organism: Hyphomicrobiales bacterium; assembly: GCA_027066315.1. GTDB lineage: Bacteria > Pseudomonadota > Alphaproteobacteria > Rhizobiales > Devosiaceae > S141-66. The sequence goes on along the minus strand of JAMONZ010000046.1, from coordinate 25,388 downwards.
TTCGCTTACATCTGGCGCAAGACCTATAAAAATAGGCTCTAACTCATCAAGTGCCTTTTCAACAGGAGAGCCGATCGGAATAATATCATATTTCACCCCAAGATTATCAGCACATTGCTTAGCGTCTTTTAGGCTCTCTTTTGATGTATAACGATATGGCATCATAATCGTGTGAACATTATCAGCCCCAATAGCATCAACCGCTATTGCTGCCACAAGTGCGCTATCTATTCCACCAGATAAACCAAGCACAACTTTAGTGAAATGATTTTTGCGTAAATAATCACGCAAACCCAAAACGCAGGCTCGCCAAGGTGCTTCATCAATTGAAACTAAATCAACATTACGCCCCTTATCAAAATGCCAACCACCCTCACCTTTATGCCAATCCGTAACTATAAAATCCTCTTTAAAAGATTCTCCCTCAAACGCCAGCTCCCCTTTGGCATTATAGCCAAATGAAGCCCCATCAAACACCAATTCGTCCTGCCCGCCAACTTGATTAAGATAAAGCAAAGGCAGGCCAGTTTCTTTAACTCTTGAGCGCACTAATTCACGGCGTTGATAATGTTTATTCTTCCAATATGGCGAGCCATTTGGGCAAAGAAGTATTTCCGCACCTTTTTTCACTAAAGCCTTGCAAACTGGCTCATGCCAAATATCCTCGCAAATTGGCAGACCAATTTTTATGCCTTTAATAGTTACTGGTTTTGGCAACTTACCTGCTTTAAAATACCGTTTTTCATAAAAAACATCAGTGTTTGGTAACTCATGTTTAAAGCGAATATCTAGGATTTCACCATTTTGAGCGTGAATGATTGCATTATATAATTTACCTTTTTTTTGCCAAATACTGGGCAATAAAAGCGCAAAATCATAATCCTTTGTAGCCAGAGCCAACTCTTTAGCCCCATCAATACAATCTGCAACAAATTGCGGCTTAAAAAGCAAATCGTCTGGAAAATACCCACTTAAAAAAAGCTCAGGAAACATTAAAATATCAGCATCTGCTTTTTTGGCTTTTTCAAACGCCAAAAAAGCCATTTCAAAATTAACTGAAATAGCTCCTACAGTTGGATTTAACTGGGCTAACGCAATGCGTAATCTATCTGTCACAGGTTCTCTTAACGTCATAAAAATATAAGTTAGTCATAACCTGCTATAAAAACTTGAGCAAGTCTTGTATATTTTTATAAAATTTAAAATCTACCTGTAAGCTCAATCAAAGCACCATAGCGGAAAAGTTCAAGACCAGAAATGTCTGAAATAAACCTTTGTGAATCTGCTGGTACTTGCGGCCCCAAAGGATCAAGTGGATCAACAGGAGTTGGTCCAGCAATATCTCGAGCTGTGTAGCTCATTGTTGCATTTCCGGTTAGATATGTAACTCGACCACCAACTCTTATTGTTATTTCATCAGTTGGATGGAAACCTAACATCGCCTCACCTGAAGCTCCATAAAGATTACCAGAAATTTCTCCCTCTGAACCTTGCACATAGGTTGTTCCACCTACCAAATAATTCGGAAGAGAGAATGCACCAAAAGTACCACCTAAATGAGCATAAGGAATTACTGCAGCTTCTAGATTTAAATCTACCATATCACCAAGATCTGCACGAGCAACAACACCCAAGCGTAGCGCATTTATGTCAAATTCATTTTTTCGACTACCGCCACCGCCATTAACATTAACATAATTTGAGCGACCCATATCAGGGTTATCTCGCAAAAATTGATACCCAACAAACCCACCCAGTCTAAATTCACTGCTTCCCAATGGCATATAGCCAAAGTCAGCCCCAGCATAGGCAATTGATCCACCATTAATATCTTGAGTTCCTGCACGTTCAGGAGATTCATAAGTACCGCTAATTGATGCCGAATACCCAGCTGAACCTCTTAGAAAGGTGTCCGTTGAATTATCATCAATGCGAGCATGAATTTCAACAATGCTGGACTTATCCTCAGATGAATATTCATCACCATTAACTGTTAACTTTGATGATCCAAGTGAGTAATAATATCTTATACCCATTTCAAAATCTAACGGATCGCCATTATCGCTCATATCCCACTCAGATGAATAAGAATCACGCAAGAAATCTGCATCGCCCTTGCCACCAAATATATCTGCTCCAAAAGCAGGAGCAACCAAAAGCGAAGCAGCTATGGTAGTAGTTAATAAATGACGCAGCATGGATACCTCCAAAAGAAAACTAAATTTGGAGGTATTTATGACTTGTTAGGGTTAATGCATTGCTAAAAACTAGATATTTTTTTAAGAAGTTGCAATTTCCTTTGCAATTAAAAATGCTAACTCAAGCGATTGAGAGGCATTTAAGCGAGGGTCGCAATGTGTATGATAACGACTTGAGAGATCATCTTCTGTCACCATAGAAACCCCCCCAACACATTCCGTAACATCAGAACCAGTCATTTCAACATGCACCCCACCTGCATAAGTTCCCATTTCTCGATGAATTTTAAAGAATGACTTAACCTCACCCAATACTTTCTCAAATGGTCTAGTTTTAAACCCTGAAGATGCTTTTATAGTGTTGCCATGCATAGGATCGCACGTCCAAACGACTTTATGGCCAGATTTTTTTACAACTTCAATTAAACGAGGCAAATGGCTTTCTACGTTACCATCACCAAATCTCGCAATTAATGTAATGCGCCCTGCTTCATTTTTAGGGTTTAGCTTATCAAGCAATACCAACAAATCTTCATCGCTAATGCTTGGCCCACATTTAATTCCAATCGGGTTTTTTATTCCAGAAAAATACTCAACATGAGCACCATCTGGCTGACGAGTTCTATCACCAATCCATAACATATGACCAGAAGTTGCATAATAGTCACCAGATATTGAATCTTTACGAGTTAACGCCTCTTCATAACCAAGCAAAAGTGCTTCATGCGAAGTATAAAATTTTGTTTCACGTAACTGCTGAGTATTTTCTGCTGATATTCCCATCGCCTTCATAAAAGAAATACTATCGTCAATTTTTTCGACAACTTCCTTATAAGAAGAATAAGCATCGCTATCTTTTAAAAATCCTACTGTCCACTCATGCGCACGCTCCAAATTAGCATAACCACCCGTAGCAAAAGCACGCAGCAAATTTAATGTTGCGGCAGACTGGCGATAAGCCATTAACATACGTCTTGGATCAGGAATACGTGATTTTTCATCAAAACCAATCGAATTAACAATATCACCACGATATGATGGCAATTCCACCCCATCAATAGTTTCAAAATCAGCTGATCGGGGTTTTGCAAACTGCCCAGCAATTCGCCCAACCTTAACTACAGGCATTGATGAGCCATGAGTTAACACCAAAGACATCTGTAAAAACACTCGAAAAAAATCACGGATATGATCGGCACCATGCTCAGCAAAACTTTCAGCGCAATCTCCCCCCTGAAGCAAAAAAGCCTTGCCATTAGCAACATCTGCTAATTGGCTTTTCAAGTCATCTGCTTCACCAGCAAAAACCAGTGGAGGAAAAGATGTAAGTCGCCCCTCTACCTCTTCTAACGCTTTTTGATCGGGATAGGTCGGCACTTGCAACACTGGTTTTTGTCGCCAGCTATTTATTGTCCATTCACTCATATCAACACTCAATATTTTTCTAAATTAATAATACTATTCCTAAGTAAATCTTCCTAAAGCAATTTTATTACAATTTCAAAGCATTTGATAATAGAGCTAGAAGAAGTTTCAAAATAAAATATAATTAAGCATCGAATCAAATTGCAAACCTATAGTTAAGGTCTAAAATTATGGATCACTCTCATGAACCTGACGACATTGCCAAACGGTTAGAAAAAGGCCCAAGTGTTAATTATCTTCGTGACTGGATATATGGCGGCATCGATGGTGCAGTAACTACTTTTGCTATAATGGCAGGAGTTGTAGGGGCTGAGCTGTCTGCAGGCATCGTGTTGGTACTTGGTGTGGCCAATCTTTTTGCTGATGGTTTTTCAATGGCAGCCTCAAACTATGCAGGCACAAAGTCCGAACATGATGACTTTGAGCGCATTAAAAATATTGAGTTAAGGCATATAAGAAACCACCCAGAGGGCGAAAAAGAAGAAATTCGCCAAATTTATAAACTCAAAGGCTATGATGGCGAAGAACTTGAAGCCATGGTCGAATTGATAACCACCAAAGAAGATATTTGGATTGAAGTGATGCTTTCAGAAGAATATGGCCTTACCGAAATTCAACGCTCGCCGATGATGGCCGCAATTGCAACATTCATTGCCTTTGGTATTTGCGGAGCAGTGCCGCTTATACCATTTATTTTTGGACTAGAAAACAGCTCAGTCATTGCCTCAATCATGGTTGGGTTTGTATTTTTAGGAATTGGCGCAATTAAGTCACGCTGGTCAATGCAAAGCTGGTGGGCAAGCGCAATTGAAACCTTCACAATTGGCATGTTTGCTGCAGGGATTGCTTATGGTATAGGCTTAGCACTAAAGGCCTTAGTTTAAGTTTTTTGCATTTCAAAAATGATAGATTTGTCATTCTCAGGCGAAGTCGAAGAATCTTATACTCAATAGCAAAAGACCCTTCACTTCGTTTAAGTAACAAATTACTAGGCTCAAATAAACACAACAACCTATTCCACCTTCACCCCATTTTTATAGGTATAGTTTGGAGTTTTAAACGTCACCAATTCTTCAGCCGCCGTTGGGTGAACCGCAATTGCTTTGTCAAAATCTGCCTTTGTTGCACCCATCATCATAGGGATTGCAACTAGCTGGATCATTTCACCCGCGCCCTCTCCAAGAATATGAACTCCAAGAACTCGACCACCGTTTATTTGCGTTATTAGCTTAAACAGCATTTTTTCTGTTTTCTTGCCAAGTGTGTTTTTCATTGGACGGAAGCGTGCAACATAAACATCAATATCTTTATGATCACTTGCCGCATCTGCTTCACTCATGCCAATTGTGCCAATTTCTGGCTCAGTGAAAACCGCTGTTGGAATAAGTGAATAATCAACCTTTGTAGGATTGTCATTATAAACAGTTTCAACAAATGCCGCACCCTCCCGAATTGCAACAGGGGTAAGCTGCACTCGGCCAGTTACATCACCAACCGCATAGATTGAGGGACACATTGTTTGTCCATAATCATCAACATCAATTGCCCCACGCCCATTAAGCGAAATACCAGCTTTCCCAAGCCCTAACCCTTTAACATTAGGAGTGCGGCCTGTGGCAAACATCACCGCTCCAAATTCAGCCTGCTCGCCATTAGAAAAACTTACCAGCACACCATCATCAGTTTTCTCAAGTTTGGTAATTGAAGCCTGATAATGTAAATCAAGACCTCTATGGCGCAACTGCTCCTCTAAATCAGATCGAATATCATCATCAAAAGTTCGCAACACCATATCACGGCGATAGGCCAAAGAAGTTTTTACCCCAAGCCCCAAAAATATCGAAGTAAACTCAACTGCAATATACCCCCCACCCTCAATCAAAATTGACTTAGGAAGAGTTTTTAAATCCAGAGCTTCATTCGAGGTAATGCCAAATTCTGCGCCCTTAACATTTGGTTTAAAAGGCTCTGCACCAGTTGCAATCAAAATACGCTTTGTATCGAGTATTTTATCAGCATTGACCAAACGAACTTTGTTTGGCCCTTCAATCAGTCCACGATCTTCAATTGTTTCTACATCAAACCTTTGCAAATTTGATTTATATAAACCCTCAAGCCTAGCAATCTCTTTGTCCTTATTATTGAGCAAAGTCTGCCAGTTAAATTCTGCCTTTACATCAAAACCAAAACTTGCTCCAGATTCAAAAATTTGAGGAAAGCGAGAGGCATAAACAAATAATTTTTTTGGAACACATCCCCTAATTACACAAGTTCCCCCATAGCGATATTCTTCAATTATAGCAACTTTTGCACCATAAGTTGCTGCCATTCTTGCAGCACGAACGCCACCCGAGCCACCACCAATTACAACCAGATCATAATTATCAGACATAATAAATTCCTTAGTAAAACTTCACCATTAAGCTAGTCAAATTACATAAAAAAAGTCCCCGCACAAGGCGGGGACATTTATATTATTCAAGTAAGAAATAAATCTTAAAGTTCAATACCTTTATCACGCATTCTTGAACGAACTTTTGCAAAAAACTCAATCCTTAAATTGCTTTCAAATATGCCCAAGACTGCAGTCAATTCTTTATTCACCATCGCATTCTCCTTAGCGAGTTTCTTACCTGTATCAGTTTCATAAAAATTTACAATTTCTTGCAATTCTTCAACTGTAAACCTCAAAGCATAAATTCTTGCAAACTGATTAAACAAATCATCTTTTTTTGGTGCATATTCTGCAATAGTTAAACCAATCGCTTCATTTAACTCTTCTTTCACATCAGGGTTTTTACTAATTAAAGTTTTCATAGTATTTATGCCAGATTGCAATAAGGAAAGCTCATAAATTTTGGCCTGATCGGTAAGGTCAACATACTTACGAGCTAATTCTAAATGCTCTGGTGCTATTTCTTGCGCATTAAGCGGGGCAATTGAAATAAAAATACTAATGAAAATTGCAACTATAATTTTAGCATTTGTTTTAATTTTAATCATCAAAATCTCTTATCTTTGTTTAAAAATTTTCTATCTATCATATCGTTTTACGCCATTTTCATCGGCTATAAAAGCTATATCACACAAATCAATAAATAGACCGTGCTGTACAACTCCTGGCACTTCTAAAAGTTTGCTTGATAATGCTTTTGCATCACAAATGCGGCCAAAAAAAGCATCAAAAATTAAATGCCCACCATCTGTAATAAAGTTTTCTTCATCATTTATTTTACGCAAAGTTAAACCACCACTCCCACCAAAATCTTTAATGATTTTTTGCAACCTTACTTTTGTAGCTCCCAGCCCAAAACTATTCACTTCAATTGGCAGTGGAAATTTTCCAAGGCAATCTACCATTTTTGAGCTATCTGCAATAACAATCATACGTTTTGAGGCATCTGCAACTATTTTCTCTCGCAAAAGCGCACCGCCCCCCCCTTTAATCAATGCCATTTGCCCATCAATTTCATCAGCTCCATCAATGACTATATCAAGCTCACCAAGACTATCGAGATCTGATAATTTAATACCTAATGATAATGCTTGTTTTTCTGTTTCGATTGATGTTGGCACACAGACACATTCAAAACCATTTGCCACCATCTCACCCAAAAGATTCACAAAATGATATGCAGTAGAGCCAGTCCCAAGGCCAATTTTCTGCCCTTGCTTTATTTCTTTTATTGCAGCTTTTGCAGCAAGTAATTTCGGCGAATCAGTCACTATTTACTCCTAAAAAAACTATTCTTATGCTTCCCTCACGAAAAATTGAACAAAAACAGCGGCTTTTTTGCAACAGTTTAATCATTCTTGTGCAGTTTTCCGTTAGCTTCCTCTTCTATGACTTTTCAGAATGAAAAATACAAGGTAGAAAATCACCTGAAATGTTTAATGACTTTTCTACTCTATAAAAAATTAACTGTCTGTCTTATTTATTAAAAGGAATGTTTGGGAATAATGAAAAAATTTAAATCACTAATCACGCTGTTTTTTGTCAGCATGCTTTCACTAATGTTGTTAACACCTGCAAATGCTGCTCGTGTTTATAATCCAGACACTAATAAGTGGGAAAATGCAAACGAGCGTAAAACTTCTGGCAGACGTGGCTCATCAATCAAAAAAACTATAGTTTCTTATGAAACCAAACAACGCCCCGGAACAATCATTATCGAAACTTCTGAACGTCGTCTTTATTTAGTATTAAAAAACGGCAAAGCGATGAAATATGGTGTTGGTGTTGGCCGTGAGGGATTTGCTTGGGCTGGCACAAACCGCATTAGCCGCAAAGCTGAATGGCCCGGCTGGACACCTCCTGCCGCAATGCGTAAACGTGAACCAAACCTACCAGCTTACATGCCTGGTGGAATTGATAATCCACTTGGAGCACGCGCTCTTTATGTTGGCTCAACCCTTTATCGTCTACATGGAACAACTCAACCTTGGACAATTGGTCAAGCAATGTCATCAGGCTGCATTCGTCTAACAAATGCTGATATTACAGATCTTTATGACCGTGTAAAAGTTGGTGCAAAAATCATTGTTAGAAGATAATATATTTATCCCCCCTTACCACTTTAAAAGGCTAGCCTAACAGCTAGCCTTTTTTATAGACAAACCTGCTTGTGAATAAGATAAATTCAATATTTTTCTTTTTCATAAAAATTCTCAACAATAGAAAAAACGGGAGAAATACAGCTCCGCAAAGTGAACAAGAAAATCAATCTGTTTGAATGTAATCCAACGGCAATGCTGTTGTATATTTAATCTGGCTCATTGCGAAAGATGAGCTAACATCATTTAGCGAAATTTCTTTTATTAGCTTTTTATAAAAAATATCAAAGGCTTCTATATTTGGAACAACTACTCTTAATAAATAATCTACATCACCACTCATACGATAAAATTCAACTACCTCGCTAAATCCATCAACCACGTTAGAAAATTTACGCATCCAAGCATCATTATGCTCTGAGGTGCGCACACTTACAAACACGGTTACGCCTGCATTTACACTTGCAGGATCAAGCACAGCAACACGCCTTAATATCACTCCGTCTTCTTCCATTTTTTGAATTCGTCGCCAACAAGGAGTAGTCGATAAACCAATTTTTTTACCAATTTCAGCTACAGGGATTGTTGCGTCTTTTTGCAAAATACCTAATATTTTACGATCAACTCTATCAAGTGCCATTAGAAAACCTCACAATCTTAGAAAAATTTTCTCCTTAAAATGATTATTCAAGTAGAAACATGCGTCTTTATAGTGTTTATTAGCTAAAAACGCAAATATATTCTCTTTAGTTGCGAGGATTGTTTCTGCGCCAATCTTGCGGATTTTCAAACTCACCGCTCCACATACCGCTATTATTCCTTTGAGCATTCTTTTGCTCGCTTAAATAATCACCCGACCCACGATAGCTAACAGCCAAACCCTCTAAAACCAATATGCCACCAATATCCTTATCCCTAACACTACATTTTGCTAAAAGACGATTATATCTATCATACTGATCCCCTATACAAACTAGCTCCTTCCCTTTTACCAATTGCGACACCCTTGAATGAGAAACACGCCCGCATTCCCATGTTTTACCATTCTTAAATTTACACTTTTGATAAAGCTCTGGTGCGTCAATTCCAAGCAATCGTATTTGTTGGCTTCCCATTTTCAAGCTATCTCCGTCCGAGGCTGTAACAAAGCCACGAAGAGGCTGATCTAGCTCATCTTTTTCAAGGGTAATAACAAGAAAAGCAATAGCTCCTAACAGTGCCAAACTAAACAGCCACTTAAAGCTATTAATACTTTTTTTTCTATTATTTCTAGAATAAGCCATTTCAACCTGATCTTAACTTCATTGAATTAAGTTTGACACTAATTAATGCCCTGTTGGCAAGTGATATTAGTATGAGTAAATATTTTGAGTAAAAAAAATGCACAGCGCACTGCTTTTGATGTTCGTCAAAAACTAGCCTCTACATCTGGAACAAATATTTCTTACGACAAGGAATTGCTAGACGAATATATTGAAAAACGAAAATCTACAATTTTAGTAATACCGTTTATTATACTAATTGTTACCGTATTTTCTAGTATTTGGATAGATTATATATATGCATCTATATTCGCCTCGTTAGTAATCATAACAAATTTTATTGTTCTATTCACTTGCTCAAAATATCAAAAAACAGATAAATCTCGCACAAATATCAAACAGTGGACAAGCAAATTAGTTATTTCTGAAACAGCTTATGGCATTTCATGGTCATTGCTAGGTCTATTTTCTTTTCTTGGTTTTGGTCAAAATTTAACTATCATCATGTTTGCTATTTTTCTAGTTGGAACAGCAAGCAATGCACTTTTCACTCGCTCACTACCCAATGCAACTCTTGCAAGCACTATGCCAGCAACAATTGCTATCAGCCTAAGTCTAGTTTTGTCAGGAACGGTGTTAAACTATACATTAGCAATATTAGTTATTGGAGCTGAAATTTTCTTCTTATTTTTAGCCCGCCAATTGCATAGGTCTGAATTGGTGGCATTAAGGCATAGAGCAGAAAAAGACGGCCTAATTGCCGAACTAAAAGAAGCTCAAAATATGTCTGATGAAGCAAGACGACATGCCGAACAATCCAACATTGCAAAGTCAAGTTTTCTTGCAACAATGAGCCATGAATTACGCACACCATTAAACGCAATTATCGGTTTTTCTGAAGTTTTAAAATCTGAATTATTAGGGCCGCATCAAGTACCGCAGTATAAAGAATATGCTGCAGATATATGCTCATCTGGTCAACATTTATTAACCCTTATTAATGAGCTTTTAGACCTATCTAGAATTGAAGCTGGAAAATACGAATTAAATGAATCAGCGGTAAATTTAACTGACATCACTCAAGATTGTCATAGAATGCTAAAAATTCGTGCTGATGCGAAATTAATTGATTTTCAATTTTTTCATGAACAAAATTTACCTCTTATCTGGGCTGACGAAAGAGCAGTTCGACAAGTAGTATTAAACCTTTTATCAAACGCAATAAAATTCACACCCCAATCTGGAAAAGTTGAAATTGTAGTGAAACACTCAAGTGACGCTGGGCAGTTAATATCAGTAAAAGACAATGGCCCAGGTATTCCTGAGGACGAAATAAAAACCGTTCTATCCTCATTTGGGCAAGGATCGCTTGCTCATAAAACAGCAGAACAGGGTGCAGGTCTTGGCCTGCCAATTGTGCAAAATATTATGGAAATGCATCAAGGACGCTTTGACTTATTCTCAAAATTACGTTTCGGAACGGAAACAATAGCGACTTTCCCATTTGCTCGCACGCTAAAAGCAGAAGCCCCAGTAACCAAAAAGCGCAATCAACTAGAAATTTACTCTGAAACTGGATAACTATTTTAGGCTAATGGCAGCCGCCTAAAACAACGACTGCCAAAAAACAATAATTAAGCAGCTTTATCTCTTGCTCTTTTTTTACGACCCTTAAATGGACGATTTTTATTTACGGGCTTGCCAGAGCTATTTGATGACCATTTTGCCCCCTTATTCCCAGAACCAAAACTGCCCGAACCAGATTTTTTTCTTCTAGGTTTTCTTGAGAATTTACTACTTTTTCCGCCACTTCCCTTGGCATTAGCAGTTTTTTCACAATGATATTCATGGTCTTCATTCACAGGGACATCTTGCTTAATTACTCGCTCAATTGAGCGTAAATAATTGCGTTCTTCAAGGTCACAAAGTGAAATTGCAACTCCGCTCGCCCCAGCTCGACCTGTGCGCCCAATACGGTGAACATAGCTGTCTGGCTCGTTCGGCAATTCAAAATTAATAACATGAGTAATATCATCAACATCAATACCACGTGCCGCAACATCAGTTGCTACAAGTACTCGAATTTTACCTTCACTAAAATTCTTCAAAGCCCGTTCACGGATTTTTTGAATTTTATCGCCATGAATAACCGCCGCTCGAATATCATTTTGGATAAGAAATTTAATTACCTTATCGGCATTCACCTTAGTGCGGGTAAACACCAAAACCCGTTTTTTTGCTTCATCTGCAAGCAAGTCACTAAGCAAATCCATTTTTTTATTCTTTTGAACAAATAAAACCTGCTGTTTAATATTTTTTGATGTACTAGCAGCAATTGAAACCTCAATCCTAACTGGATCATTCAATAGTGTTGCAATTAAACCCTTGAGAGATTTTGGCATAGTGGCTGAAAACATAACCGTTTGATGTTCTTTTGGCATTTCTTTGGCCACAAGTTTAATATCATCAATAAAGCCCATATCTAACATTCGATCTGCTTCATCAAGAATGAAAGTTTCAATCTCATCAAGCTCAACATGGCCTTGACGCATAAGGTCAAGTAGACGACCCGGAGTGGCAACCAAAATATGAACACCCTTGGTTAAATTCTGAATTTGTGGACGAATAGATGTGCCACCAAAAACAATACCAGTGCGAAAATGCAAATGATTGCCATAGGTTTTTATTGAGTTTGAAATTTGAACTGCCAGCTCACGGGTTGGCGCAAGAATAAGCGCACGTGGTTTTTTGCTTTTTGCTTTCACATTCACTTTTGATAAATTGTGTAAAAGCGGCAAAGCAAAAGCAGCAGTTTTGCCTGTGCCTGTTTGGGCAACACCCAAAAGATCACGCCCTTCAATTAACGCAGGAATTGCCTGTGTTTGAATAGGGGTGGCTTTTTCATATCCTTGTTCTAATACTGCTCTAAGAACGGGTTCAACCAGATTAAGATCTGCAAAATTACTCATAAATTATTTCTCTTTTTTAAACTTTAAAATTTGCACACAAATATTCCTCAGCTTAAAAAAGCTAAGATAAAAAGTGGGCGTTAGCGGTTTATAATTTAAACCGCACGAAACGCCCAAAATGAAAAGGAAAACCTTAAACATCGCTCAATAAAGAGCAGACAAGCAAATTTGCTTTTAATAGGTGCATCGTTGCCGCCAATAATACTCTTTAGTAAAAAATGTCAAGTGATTAAATGATTGGGGTTATCGCTGTTGGTTAAATCTGCTAGAATATTCATTCTAATTAATATGGAAAATCGCTATGTCCAATAAAAACCTTATCCTTGCAATTGACCAAGGCACTACCAGCTCTAGAGCAATTATTTTTAACCAAATGCAAAAAATTGTAGGTGTTGGACAGTTTGAATTTACCCAGCATTTTCCAAAATCTGGCTGGGTTGAGCATGATGCAAACGAAATATGGGATAGCGTAGTTAAAAGCATAAAAGTCTCTATAAAAAATGCTAAAACCAGTGCCAATAAAATTGCCGCCATTGGCATAACTAACCAGCGCGAAACTGTGGTACTTTGGGATAGAAAAACTGGTGAGCCAATCCATAATGCAATTGTTTGGCAAGACAGGCGCAGTGCCCAAATTTGTAAGGAGTTAAAGGCAAAAGGGCTTGAGCCAATTTTTACTAAAAAGACTGGTTTACTGCTTGATCCATATTTCTCTGGCACAAAATTAACATGGGCTTTTAAAAATATTGATGGTCTGTTTGAGCGAGCAAAAAAGGGTGATATATGTTTTGGCACAATTGATAGCTGGCTTATTTACAAGTTAACTGGTGGAAAAATCCACGCAACTGACGCAACCAATGCCAGCCGCACCCTGCTCTATAATATAAGAGAAAATAAATGGGACAATGAATTACTTGAGATATTAAATATCCCAAAATCAATATTACCTCAGGTCAAGCAATGCGCAGATGATTTTGGAAAAACTGACCCCATAATTTTTGGTGCTGTCATTCCTATTTTAGGAGTTGCAGGAGATCAACACGCAGCAACAATTGGCAATGCTTGTTTTAAAAAAGGCATGATGAAGGCAACCTATGGCACAGGCTGTTTTGCACTTTTAAATACTGGTGATGAAATTATCACCTCAAAAAATCGCCTATTAACAACCATCGCTTATCAACTAGATGGCGTAACAACCTATGCACTTGAAGGGTCAATTTTTAACGCTGGAACATCAGTGCAATGGTTACGTGATGGTTTAGGAATTATAAATTCTGCTAGTGATGCGGGGGAGTTAGCTCTAAAATCAGACTCAAATTCTAAAGTCTATTTAGTGCCAGCCTTCACCGGACTGGGCGCACCATATTGGGACGCAAATGCACGTGGTGCAATCTATGGAATTACTCGAGATAGCACAAAAAATGACTTTGCCCGTGCCGCACTTGAGGCCGTTGGCTATCAAACCTATGACTTGCTCAAAGCTATGAAAAAAGATTGGAGCAATTCCAGTAACACCGTACTACGAGTTGATGGAGGCATGGTTGCTTCAGATTGGACAATGCAATTTTTGGCAGATATTTTAAACGCCCCAGTAGATCGCCCAACCATTTTAGAAACAACCGCTTTAGGTGCAGCATGGCTTGCGGGATATAAAGCAAAAATTTGGGGTAATATGGAAGAGTTTGCTAAAACATGGGAGCTTGATAAACGCTTTAAGACAACAATGACCGACACAATTCGAAATGAAAAACTCAACGGTTGGCAAGAAGCTATTTCACGAACCTTGAGCAAAAACTAATTGAAATTCAAAATTTTATGTTCTGCGCTGATAGGTCTAAAATTAATGAGTGAGTAAGAAAAGAGTGAGAAAATGAAGAAAGTTCAGTTTTCAAAACAAGAGAGAGCCGATATTACGCATCGAATTCAAAATTATTTTACAGATGAACTTGACCAAGAAATCGGGAATATTCCAGCAGAAATGCTCTTGCAGTTTTTTTCTAAAGAGTTTGGAAAATACTATTACAACCAAGGGCTGCGTGATGCCCAAGCAGCTTTGGCAAGTAAAATAGATGAATTTGACGATGCCATTTATGGTTTAGAACAAGTAACAAAATTTCGATGAATTGTTAATTCTAGCAATTTTGAGCATTGCAGTATTAGTTAAATACCTAAAAACTTAAAACTACTTTCTTCTAATTTCTTTAATTGTTAAGTCATCATTATAAACCACTCCAGAACTAAGTGAGGGTGGGGCATAAAGCCCAAAATGCGCTTGAGTTAAAAAGCCGTTTCCTGTTCGCACCTGTGCGCTTGAAACCAACTTATTATTTTGCCAAACTTTTGCATATCCAGTTTTTTTATCAAAGTGAATTTCAATGCTAAGTTTCACCCATTGCCTCATTGGAAATTTTATTTTTTTAGTTTGAAAGTCATATAGTGCTTTTCCATTTGTTGGCACATGCATTAAATGCACAAAACCATCATCACTTAGATTTACCAAAACTGGATCCCACCTATTAGATTTACTATGATCAATTGTCGCAAAACTAAACCACTCACCCTTTTTTAAATCCATATCAAGCCATACCCAAAACTCAATTTTCGCAGGTGTTTTAAAAGCCCCACCCTTTGACTTATAAAGCTGAATTGTTGGGTAGCCCCTATGATTATTATTAGTAAATCTAGTGCTTGGTTGCTTCTGACCTAAAATTACACCCTTGTGCGAAAAAGCTCCACTACGAACTCTATTAGATGATTGCTCATGAAAAGTTTTATCCTCATATTTTTGTGGCACAATATAAAAACCATCAAAATCACTAATTTTTTCAAAGCTGGTATGATAAACTCTAGGAGGAGTATTTTGAGCAAAACTACTATTAGAAAAAACCAAAATCACTAAAAAAAATACTATTAAACTTTTCATTTCTACCCTATCAAAATTGCTCGAAAATCATTCACATTGGTTGCTGTTGCGCCTGTAACTATTAAATCATTAACCGCTTCAAATGCGCTATAGGCATTATTTTTTTGCAAATATTGCTTAGCCAATACGCCAGCTTTTTTCATGCGCTCAACTGAAGCTCCATCAGCATAAGCACCTGCATTATTTTCTGATCCATCAATCCCATCTGTATCAGCGGCCAATGCAAACACATTATCCACGCCATGAATTCCCAGCGCAAGCGAGAGTAAATACTCGCTATTGCGCCCACCTTTGCCCTTATGGCGAAGGCTTACCGTTGTTTCTCCACCCGACAAGATCACGCATGGTTTTTCAAACCTCTCATTTCCTTTAGATATTTGCAACGCCAGCTCTGCATGCTCAAAGCCAACAATGCTCGCCTCACCCTCTATAGCATCAGAAATTATATATGCCTTTACACCCCATTGTTCAGCCATCTTTGCGGCCGCTTTGAGTGACATATTTGCATTTGCAATTATATGAATTTCATTATTTACAAAATATTTTTCACTCGGTTTTGGGGCTTCACTTTTAGGGTTATTTAGCCAAGCAATAGCAGCTTTTGGCAAATCCAACTGATAGTCTTTTATTATTTTAAGCGCATCATAACGTGTAGTTTCATCGGCAATTGTTGGGCCAGATGCCACTAATGCAGGGTCGTTTCCAACAACATCAGAAATAACTAACGAAACCAATTTTGCAGGATATGCCAATTTTGCCAATCGCCCACCCTTAACATTGCTAAGATGTTTTCTAATACAATTCATTTTTGCAATCGGCACACCATTATTAAGCAATGCTTTATTCACAGCCTGTTTTTCATCTGCGCTTATTCCATTAGCTAAAGAAAGTAATGCCGAACCACCCCCTGAAATCAACGCCACCACCAAATCATCTTTTGTTAAACCTGAAACAAGCTCAATCATCTGTCTTGCTGCAATGGAGCTATTTTCATCAGGAATAGGGTGAGAGGCAATTATGGTTTTTATATTTTTTAGTTTTTTACCATTGCCTTTAGAGGTAACAATCAACCCTTCAACTTCACCATTCCCTGCTGCAAACCATTCACTCTCAAAAGCCAACGCCATTGCGCCAGAGGCTTTACCCAGCCCGATTACAACAGTGCGTCCTTTGGGTTTTTTTGGCATATAGCCTGCCATTAAAATAGCAGGATCGGCCGCCGCAATTGCCTCTTTAAATAAATCCAACAAAAATGCTTTTGTCTCTTTTATTATCATCACATTTTGTTTGAATACTGCTCAACCATTTCAGTTGCCGCATCATATAACATCTGCCCATCTGGGGTGTTTTTTATCCACTCATCAATAGTGATCTTTGCAGCTTTTTTCCAACGCTCAGTTTCAGCCTCATCAAGCATAATAATTTCATTACCTAAATCTGTCGCAAACTTTTTACCAACAATATCCGCCGCATCCATTGCTGATCCAAATTTTTCTGCAACTTCAATCCCAGAATTTGCATCAATAATTGCCTGCAATTTTGGAGAAAGGTTTTCATAAGTTTTTTTATTCATCACCAAAGCAAAAGTCTGACTATAAAGCCCATGCTCACCTGAAAAACCTGTGTGATTTTTTACTAGCTCGCTAGTCTTTAAAGCAACACTTACCTCCCAAGGAATTGTCGCCCCATCAATCACTCCACGAGAAAGTGCTTCAGGAATTGCAGGAACAGGCATGCCAATTGGCTCAGCTCCAAGATTTTTAAGCATGCCATTTATCACTCGAGAACCACCACGAATTTTCATGCCCTTAAGGTCTTCCAGCTTTGTGATAGCTTGCTTTGAATGAAAAATCCCCGGCCCATGCGTATGAACAGCAATTAACTTTACATCATCAAATTCGTCCCAAGCATATTTTTCAACAAAGCTCTGAAAAGCCATTGAACTATCCGTAGCATTTGTAATCATAAATGGGGTTTCAAAAACCTCTGATTTTGGGAAACGCCCCGGAGTATAACCAAGCACAGTCCAAATAATATCGGCAACGCCATCTTTTGCTTGGTCAAATAATTGCGGGGGTGAACCGCCAAGTTGCATCGATGGATAAAGCTCGATTTTTATTGCTCCATTTGATTCTTCTTCAATTTTTTTAGCCCAAGGCGCAATTACATTTTTTGGAATTACCGATTGTGCTGGCAAAAATTGATGCAAGCGCAAAGTGACCTCTTGTGCAAAAGCCACATGTGAAAGACTTAAAACCATCACCATAAAAGCAAAAACTAAATATGAATATTTACAAATATATTTCATTAAAAACCTCAAAAAAGCTAAAATAACAGCCGAACCCCAAACAGACTAATCAAAGGGAATGCTACTAAAATAATCACCCTGATAATATCAGACAGCACAAATGGCAACACACCCTTATAAGTATCTATCATGGGAGTGCCGCTTGCCAAGTTATTTATTATAAACAAATTCAAGCCTACTGGCGGAGTGATTAGTCCAACCTCGACCACCACCAAAATTAAAATTCCAAACCAAATTCCCAATTCAGCAGGGGAAAGCCCAAAATCCATTCCCATAATTATCGGGTAAAAAATCGGCACGCTTAGCAAAATCATCGAGAGGCTATCCATAAACGCACCAAAGATAAAATAAAGCCCAAGTATCACCCAAAGCACCAACCAAGGTGAGAAACCCTGTATTGCGATGAAATTTGCAATCTCTTGCGGCAATTGGCTAAGTGCTAAAAATGAATTAAATATGCTTGCACCAAAAATAATTAAAAATATCATTGCCGTTGCACTAGCCGTGCTAATAATTGCCTCAATAAATGCCACCCTGTTCAAACTTCCTAAAAAAAAGGCAATTAAACCCGTAGCAATTGCGCCAATAGCAGCCGCTTCTGTTGGGGTGAAAATGCCAAAATATATCCCCCCAACCACAGCAATAAAAACCACCAAAACCGGCCAGACAGATTTTAGTGCGTCCAACCGCTCGCTCAAACTTGCTTTTTCTTTTACTTCACCACCCAATGCTGGTTTAATTGTCACCATAATTTTAATTACAAGCAAATAACCAACCATCGCCATCACCCCTGGAACAAAGGCGGCAATGAATAATTTTGCAATGTTTTGCTCACTAATAATCGCATAAATTACCAAGATAACCGAAGGCGGAATTAAGATACCAAGCGTGCCACCCGCCGCCAAAGCCCCTGTTGCTAATGCGCCTGAATATCCTTGTTTTTTTAACTCGGGCAAAGCTACCTGCCCCATTGTGCCAGCGGTGGCAAGGGACGAGCCACAAATTGCCCCAAACCCAGCACAAGCCCCAACCGCTGCCATTGCCACGCCGCCCTTTTTATGCCCAATAAAAGTCTGCGCTGCTTTAAATAAAGACTGCGACATTCCACCAATAGTTGCAAACTGCCCCATCAATAAAAACAGCGGAATAATAGAAAGCGAATATGATGAAAAAGTTGAATAACTAATATCTTTAAGTTGAAATAAAATTGGCGAAAATGAGCCACGAATAAGTGCATTTCCAACAATACCAACAATAAGCATTGCCAAGCCAATTGGTATGCGTAAAAATATCAAAAGCAAAAGGACAGGGAAAGAAAAAATGCCAATTTCAAGATTGCTCAATTGGCCTCTCCCATTTTCAAACCAAGCGCATTTAGGCTTTTATAAGAGCAATAAAATCCTATAATCACCCAAGTGAATAGGCCAACAAGAGAAGCAGCATAAGCCCACCAAATCGGAAATTGTAAAATAAAGCTGGTTTCATGATAAGAATATTTATCAACCGCTCCAAGCAGCAATTGCCAGCTTAAAACTATTGCAATTATCAACATTAAAATATCTGAAATTAGGTCAATAATCAGATTTGCCTTTTTACCAAACTTATCGGTGAAAATTGCAACCTGTGCATGCGAGCGGTTTAATTGCGCTAAAGGTAAAAAAGAGAAAATTGCAAAAGCAATACCAGCTTCAACCAATTCAAAGTCACCCAAAATTGGCGATAGTCCAATCCCAATTCCAGCACGGCCAATAATTGAAACCACACTCATCAGCGCAATAACAACCAAAACCAAGCCACCCAAAATAGCAATATTTCTCGCCAGCTTTTCAACCCACATATTCATGCCTTATCTTTTGGCTTTTCACTTAACTTCATTGCAGTATTTGTTTAGCAATTGTCAATCATCATCAACACTTAAAAAACCACCCGATTGATGCGACCATAAATTCGCATAAACGCCCTTTTGCTTAAGTAAATCATCATGACTTCCCTGCTCAATAATTTTACCCTCATCAATAACAATCAATCGATCCATTGCCGCAATTGTCGATAGACGGTGCGCAATTGCAATTGTGGTTTTATTTTCCATTAGCATAGCAAACTGCTCCTGAATGGCCGCCTCCACTTCACTATCAAGTGCCGAAGTTGCCTCATCAAGCAATAAAATAGGCGCATCTTTTAAAATAACTCGGGCAATGGCTATGCGCTGACGTTGCCCACCTGAAAGTTTCACGCCTCGCTCACCAACCTTTGCATCATACCCCCTATTACCTTCATTATCGATTAGGTTAAGTATAAATTCATCAGCCTTTGCCAGCTTTGCCGCTCTTATCATTTCTTCATTGCTAGCCTCTGGACGGCCATAGGTAATATTCTCTCTTATCGAGCGATGTAGCAAATTAGTATCTTGACTAACTACTCCAATATTTGCCCTCAAACTCTCTTGTGTGACTTTTGAAACATCTGCTCCATCAATTTCTATTGTGCCTTTTTCGACGTCATAAAAGCGCAATAATAGACTTACCAATGTTGACTTGCCAGCCCCAGATCGACCAACAAGACCAATTTTCTCACCCTGTTTTATTGTCAAATTAAATTTCTCAACAACAGATTTTTTATCTTCACTTCCATAATTAAAACTAACATTTTTATATTCAATCAAGCCTGAAACATTTTTTAATTCATTTGCATTTTTTTTATCAACCAAAGCATGAGGCATTGAAATAGTATTTATACCATCTCTTACAGTGCCTATCGCTTCAAATAATGATGACATTTCCCACATCACCCAATGCGACATTCCTTGCATGCGTAAAACTAGTGCTAACGCCATAGCAACAGCACCAGCGGAAACCTGATCTTGCTGCCACAAAAAAATCCCAAGCGCAGTAATTGAAAAAAGTAGAATGGTATTTAAAATTTCAATAGTATTTTCTAAATAAGTATCAAGCCGCATTTGTTTATGCACAGTTCCCAAAAAACCATCCATCGCCTCATGCACATATTCATCTTCTCGCTTTGCATGCGAGAATAGTTTTACCGTTGAAATATTAGTATAACTATCAACAACCCTACCCGTCATGTTCGATCTGGCATCAGCTTGCTTTTGCGCAATTTTGCCAAGTTTTGGAATAAAGTAAACCATGGCAGTTAAATAAAAACCCAGCCAAATAATAAGCGAAATTGCAAATCGCCAGTCTGTGCTAGCAAATAAAACCACCGCCCCTAAAAAATACACCCCAACATATACAATTATATCAAGAAGTTTCATCGACAATTCACGCACTGATAAAGCAGTTTGCATCAATTTAGTTGAAATCCTACCTGCAAACTCATCAGAGAAAAAACTTAATGACTGGCGCATCAAATAACGATGCGCAATCCATCTTATTCTTTGTGGTAAATTGCCCATAAGAGTTTGATGAATAACAAGGGTATTTAGAAAAGCTAAAGCTGGCAAAAACAACAAAGCGACTAGCCCCATAAATATTAGCTTATTTCCTTCATCTGCAAAAAAAGTCTCCTTATTTGCAACACTCAGCCAATCAATAATATCACCTAAAAAGCTAAATAATAACACTTCAAGCACTGCAATCGCCCCTGCGCTTAACGCCATTACTAAGAGCCAAAGTTTTGCCCCTGACATAAAATATAGACAAAAGCCAAACAGGTCTTTTGGCGGCACGCCAAGATTTTCTTTTGGATACGGATCTATTCTAGTTTCAAACCACTTAAACATAAGCAACATCATTATTTAAAAATTGCAAACTCGATGCTTTCTTCAAGCAGAGGAGATGCGCCAAAAACATTCATTTATTTTGAATGGTTGCCAGCCTTTCAGGATATACTAAAATTAAGCGATTCGGCTGTAACCTTTGAGCAACAGTTAATAACTTTATAGTTATTGCATCAGAAGAAAGATTAAACATGCCAAAAAACCAAAATAAAAAAATTGATGAAACAATCTATTTAGAAGACTATTCTCCAAGCCTCTATTCTATAAAGCATGTTGAAATGGACATAAGAATTGAAGAAGAGCGTAGTATAATCTCTGCCTCTCTTAGCATTGAGCCAAGAAAGGGAATAAAACCAAACACACCTCTTGTGCTTGATGGCGTTGGGCTTGCTTTACAGTCAATTTCAATCGATGCCAACGAGCTTAGCAAAAATCAGTATAAAACTGACAAGAAAACTCTTACAATTTCAAAGCCGCCACAAAAACGCTTTACCCTAAAAACAAAAGTCATAATCAAACCACAAGATAACACAGACTTAATGGGGCTATATCGCTCAAATGGGGTTTACTGCACTCAATGCGAGGCTGAAGGTTTCCGCAACATCACCTTTTTCCTAGATAGACCAGACGAATTGGCAACTTATAAGGTGCGCCTAAGTGCTGACAAAAAACTTGCGCCAATTCTTCTATCCAATGGCAATTTGATTGAAAGTGGTGATTTGCTTAATGGACATCATTTTGCAATTTGGCATGACCCTCACCCAAAACCATCTTATTTATTTGCGCTTGTTGCTGGAGATTTGGGTAAAATAACAGATAGCTTCACCACTAAAAGCGGCAAAAAAGTAGAGCTTGCGATATATTGTGAGCATGGCAAAGAAAACAAATGCACTTATGCAATGGACGCACTCAAGCGATCTTTTTTGTGGGAAGAAAAACGCTTTGGGCTTGAGTATGATTTAGATATTTTCAACATTGTTGCCGTGTCAGATTTTAATTTTGGGGCAATGGAAAATAAGGGTCTAAATATTTTTAACGACCGCCTAATTTTAGCAGAACCACAAACCGCAACCGATGCAGATTATGAAAGAATAGAAAGCGTTGTTGCGCATGAATATTTCCACAATTGGAGCGGTAATAGAATAACCCTAAAAAACTGGTTTCAGCTTTGCTTAAAAGAGGGTTTAACCGTTTATCGAGATCAAGAATTTACTTCAGATGAAAGATCACGTGCAGTTAAGCGGATTGAAGATGTGCGGCTTTTAAAAATGGCGCAATTTCCTGAAGACGCAGGCCCACTCGCCCACCCTGCTCGCCCAGATAAATATTCTGAGATAGATAATTTTTACACCGCCACTGTTTATGAAAAAGGGGCAGAAATTGTTCGCATGTTAGCAACTCTTTTAGGTGAGGAGGAATTTCAAAAAGGATGCAGTTTATATTTTGATCGACACGATGGACAAGCAACCACAATTGAAGCATGGATAAAAGTTTTTGAAGATAGCTCAGGGCGTGATTTAAACCATTTTAAAAAATGGTATTTACAGTCTGGCACACCGCTAGTTGAAGTGAGGGAGAGTTGGGAGGAGGCAAGCAAAATTTTTACACTTAGCTTAAAGCAAAGCACCAAACCAACCCAAGATCAGCCAAAAAAACAAGCAATGCTGATACCAATTAAATTTGGATTAATTGGCTCAGATGGCAGTGACATGAATTATACATCAAGCACTGGTGGTAAAGTCGTTGGTGATATGATTATCTTTGATGAGGAAAGCGTTGAGGTAAAATTCAAAGGACTTGCAAACAGACCCATACTTTCATTCTTGCGAGGTTTTTCTGCACCTATAAAAATCATCTCCAACGCAAGCGATAGTGATAGGCTGTTTCTTGCTTCGCATGATAAAGATGCCTTTAATCGTTGGCAGGCATTAAATGATATTTCCTTAGATATTTTAGTTAACGGGGTTAAAAAAACTACCAATTTTGATAATTCAAAAATTAGCATAAGTTTGATTAAAGCCATAAAACAAACTCTTTCAACTACTGAGCTTGATGATGCGCTAAAGGCAAACGCCCTTAGCATACCAAGCGAAAAAATAATTGCACAAACCATTGGTAAAAATATTGATCCTGCAAAAATTCATGCAACTCGCAAAAATTTACTTAATAATATTAGCAACAAAATTTATCAACAACTCTATGGGGCATATAAAGAATTAACAAAAGAATGCAGCCCTTATTCGCATGCATCAAAATCAACCCAAGCAAGGCTTTTACGCAATCAATGCCTTGCCCTTATGGTGGCTGGGGGAACACAAGAAGCAATTGAAATAGCCAAAAACCATTACTATGATGCAGATAATATGAGCGATCGCATGGCCTCACTCAACTCTATTGTTGCGCAATCAAGCACTCAAGCAAAGCCACTACTTAAGCATTTTTATGATAATTTTTGCTCTGATATTTTGGTCTATGATAAATGGCTTGCCCTAAATGCCAACTCACCCGACAAAAATTGCCTAGAAAATGTAAAAAAGATTTATCACTCTGCAAATTTTCCAAAGGAAAACCCAAATCGCACTCGCTCATTAATCGGAGTGTTTTGCCAACGAAATTTAGCTCAATTCGCACAAGAAAGCGGCAAGGGTTTTGACTTTGTCATAGAGGTAATTTTAGAAATTGATAAAATAAACCCATCACTAAGTGCGCAATTATTAACATCATTTGAGAGCTGGAAATCATATGAAATAAAGAGACAAGAAAAAGCCAAATCAGCACTACTCTCACTCAAAGAAAACAAACTATCCCGTAATGTTTTTGATATTTTAATTAGAATTTTAGGTTAATCCACAGACCATAAAAAAATAATTTTTCTGCTAAGTGATTCATCTGACTCAATATTTTTCAATCAAAAGAAAAAGGTTAATAAAGTCTATAGACAAAACTATTTCAATAGATTCAATTAGTTAACACAAGCAAATCAATCGAGCATTTTTTGTAAGATTTTTAGTGTTAATTATTTTGGGGTCAATCGATTGAAGCAGAGTAAAAAAATTGATAAATCAACTTTAAGATGGCTAGGCATTTTACTTATTTGCGTTGTGGCTATTGCTCTTTATATTGGCCTTGAATATCAAACAATAATACAAACTATAGATGAGGAAAAAGTTTCCGACTCATTTTTGGGCGGATTGCTCACAAAAACCCTTATCGCTATTTCCCTAATGACAATGATTTTAGCACTTGCTTGGCAACAAAATAGTGCATCTACCTCAATTAGCACCAAGCCTAAACAACTAGATAACTGGCTTCATGAAAACCTACCATTTGGAGTTGCTATTTGGTGCGAGCAGGGCAATTTAATTGATTGTAATTCAACCTATCGATCTAAGTTGGGCTTTTCATTCAACGATACAAAGTCAGGCAGTGATTATGTTTCCATGATAAAAAAAATAAAATCAAAACATGATTTTAAAATCGTTTCAGATGAAGAATTAATCCGCCAAATTGAAATAACTAGCAAAGACGGCACAAATTGTTTGCTTGATGAAAGACCCCTTAAAAATGGTGGCTTCATAACCTTGATATTTGACATCACAGAAAAAGTTAAAGCACATTCTAATGTTAAGAAAATGCAAAACGAGCGTCGCAATCTAAACAAACAATTACAAGCACAAAAGATAAAGGCAAAAGCTGCCTCGCAAGCAAAAACCTCGTTTCTTGCCCATTTAAGTCATGATGTTCGCACTCCTTTGACCCATATTATAGGTTTTTCTGAAGTTTTATCACAACAAGATTTTGAGAAAAAAAATGCTAAACGCTATCTTGATTATGTGAATAACATAAAAACTTCTGGCGAGAACCTGCTTGCTTCTTTTTCAAAAATCCTTGAACTGGTTCAACTTGAAGGCGGAGATTTAATTTTAAAACCTGAAGAGGTTGAGCTTGATTGCATCATGAAGACAGCTCTTTTACGCCATAATGATAGCGCAAAACGAGCTGGAATAAAACTA
>JAMONZ010000045.1 GCA_027066315.1 Hyphomicrobiales bacterium | reverse complement strand
ATTCTCAGATAAGCTCCTAGCACTGCCTATTACCCAAATCCCACGTACTCAATATTTAATTGTTTAGCAAGCATGAATCCATATTTTATAAACTGAAAAGCTGAATATCCCTTCCACAGTATTTGGTGCCCAGGAGGAGGATCGTTTTTTCGATTTAAATAACCACCTAAATACGCAATAATATCTGTTGCCTGTTTTATATTGGCTGGCTTGTTTAAACATTTTTTTTTGCTATTGCATTGATTGTTAAAAGCTCAAAATCTGTAAACAATATATTAGCGGACAAATTAGGCATTTCTCTTCCCAATAAAGTCATCAGCATAATTCTCCATCCTATCACCATATTTATGGCGATAGCTCGACTTAATCGTGTTGCACTTTTTAATTTAAGTTTATCTATTTTACATCCTGATTTTAACACACGATGAAAATCTTCTATGCGCCATCTCTTTGCATACCAATTTAAATAAGTGATTGCATCGGTTGTGTTTTCAACAGGCATAGTTGTTAATAAATACCATGCGATAGGTTTTGCATGCTTTGGTGGCGTTTCTTCAAGAGCATATATTATTGTTATTGTCATCGGTTTTTTATTTGGATAATATGAAGGGGCTGGAATTTGCATGGTCTTTGAACGAATGGCTAATTTTGCGTTTCTTGCAGGTCTATATTCGCTTGGCTTTTGTTTGCTTTTTTTTGACCTTGAACTCTTTGCAGGTATTGATATTGTCGTATAACCCATCACTTGGGATTCTCCAATATTGTCAAATAGTTTATTTGGCTCTTGTGGAATGTTTCGATTATGCCTTGCTCGTATGAGTAAATCTACACAAGGGTCTTTTTGTTGTTCCTCGAATAATTCAAAAAAATCAGCTTCTCTATCGCAAACATGAGCCATTTGTGTTTCTGTCACTTGTTTTGATATTTTCACTAAATCTCGGTGGTGATCAATCCAGCTAAATGTTTTCTTTTCTTGGATTGGAATCTTGTGAGGCTTTCTGGTATCTTTGCTTGTTTTTTCTTTTGGCATATGGCACTGCCCCTTTAATATTCCAAAAGGAAGTCCATTTGTAGCCACACAAAGTGTTGATGAAAGCACTATCCCTTTCATTTTTGCACCTGTTTGGTTAGCTTTAAGGAACCCTAATCCTTCACATTCATTAAGATTGCTATAATTTATTTCACAGTCATCTTGTAAGCACAGGACAACTTCTTGTGTTTTTATTCTATCTATTGTTCGAGCTTTGTGAGGTTTTAGTATATTTTCCATGTTAAAAGCTGAATCATCTTCTTTATCAATCATTCTATAGTAGGCTTTAGTTTGCGCCCAGTCTCCATTAACTGCATGGCTGTAGGACTCACTTGGATTGCCAGACTGTGTGGTTGCAACATGAATAAGTCTTTTGGTTATAGATGAATTTCCAACAGGTGCTTGGCTAAATTCATAATGTGCCCATGTATTACTGTCTAAGTTGTCAGTAATAGCAACTTTTCTATCGATTACTTCTGGTAGCTTAATGCCTATTTTCTCCCTGAACTCTTTATCAAGTGGGTACATGTAAATGGATTTTATACTTAATGAATAGAGGTTTTTTTCATCGTCTCTGCCTCTGCCCTTGGTTTTGCCAATTTCAATCCAATTGGCGGCTTTGTAACAGCTACCTGTATAGAGTGTCGTGTCTACAAAGCTTTCCAATAGTAATAATTTGCATTGATATTTTGAGAAAAAATCATCGCTAATGCGTGACATACTCATTGCTAAAGTCATTGATGCCAAATTTTTGCATTTAACACTGGGGCGAATTAAAAACCGAGTCATATTAAGAACATATTGTAAATAGGATTCTCTTTGGCTTTTGTCCCAGCCAATCCACTTTTCGCGATCACTCATTCTAAGTGCTGCTGATGCAAAGCCAAATCCACCTAAATAGCCATGTTTTGAATGGATAAGATAACGCAATTGTCTTCCAATTAGGAGCGTGTCCGAGAACAGGGTCCGTAGCGAGAGAAAGGTGATTTGAGGCAAGTTTTTGCATGATTTGAGAAAAACAGCTACTCTATTTGCCGAAAATCAGGTAGAAAATTGCCCAAATTCACCTTTTTCGCAGTAGGTTTTTGTTCTCGGATACGCTCCTTGGTTAGCTGTTTTGATTGGATGTTCTGATATCATTAATTCATTCCATATCTTTAGCTGTTGTTTGTTTTCAACCAATATAAGTTCAAGCCCTTGGATCTCTCCTGCTTTTTCTGGAACATTTATTGGAGCTTCAACTGCAATTCCCAGACGGCATAGTGTTCTGGCTTTTCTAACTTTATTTGATTTGTTTTTTATCGTTGGTAATGTGATATGTTTTTGTTTTTCAAGCTGTTTTAAGGCTGTTATGCAACTGGATTCTTGTAAGTCTCCTTTTAAATCAACAAAATTATAGTTTTTACAAATAGTTTTTGCTAGTTGTGCTCTATTTTTGAATCTTTGAATTCTTTGAAGTTCATTGATGCGTTTTATATTTTCAGGCTTGGATAAGGTGATTTTTATTTGGTTTTGTTTTTTCATTTTCTAATGATATATCAATAGAATCTGAATTATCAGTTATATATATGGGTAATAGGCAGTCCTAGG
>JAMONZ010000044.1 GCA_027066315.1 Hyphomicrobiales bacterium | reverse complement strand
AAGAATAGAGTGATAATCAAACGTCCTTGATTACACTCTTAGAGGAAGGGTGCAAGTGTGAGCTTTGCTCCATTAAATTCCCAAGTACCCTTCCTCACTAATATTTTGCCCTTCCTCGCAATATGACAAGCGTCCTTCGCATATTATAGTGTGAGTTTTTGCAGCAAATTAAGAAAATTAAAACTAAAAAATTTATCCAAATAAAAGAGAACTCAACTGACCTATCACCATTCGCTAGCGTTTAATAAAATGAAGCCCCAAGATAAAAAATTTTCTCTTATATTGTTATAAAATATCAACCCCAAGTTAAAAATTTAACAAATTATTGCCAAAAACTTATTAGGAATGGACAAAAAACCCTAGTATTCATGCTTTTTAGAATTAGTCTAATTAAAAACTTGACTTTCATTAACGTTTGATAATAACAAGTCATCTCAAAGTAATTTTAGCGTTTTATAATCTGTAAAATTAAGCAAGAAATCCTTTTTAATGCCATCTTTTGTTGATAGTAAATTTATCAAATGAGCAGTTTTGCTTAATTTAGAAAGAAATAGAATGTAACTGTCGCGTCCTTGGTTACATTCTTAGAGGAAGAGTGTTGGTGTGAGTTTTTCTCCACCTTAATTCCCAAGCACTCTTCCTCGCTCATTTTCACTTTTGGGTAAAATTTCTTTCCTAATTGAGCTGATTTTAAGCTCTGGGAAAAGTACTTATAAAGCATTCATTAACCAAAACAGCATTTTTACCTTTGATGATAACTATTATATAATTGCGATGTCCTATTCTCTTAATGTCGGGAATGGAGTAAATAAATGCCTACTAGGGTTGCAACAAATAAAAATTGGCAATTTTCTTATCGTGTGCTGTTGCCAATTATAGTGGTGTTTATAGCAACACTAGTTATTGTTGGCGGATTTATTTTTTGGACTAGCTCAAGCAGTGATGAAGCCTCAATATCTAGGCAAGATACGCTAATTACTCATAGTTTAAACGAACAAAAATCTCTTATAGCCAAGGAACAAAAAACTGTTGTTACTTGGGATAAATCTTTAGAAGCTGTTCAAGGTGAATTAGATCTAAACTGGATTGAGACAAAACTTGGCACAGAAATGTATGAGTTTTTTGGCCATGACAGGACATTTGTTTTAGATGCAAATTTAAAGCCTGTTTACGCCATGACATTGGGAAATACTGTAAGTGAAAGCTCTTATGAGCAAGTACGCCCAATAATTGAACCATTAGCTAAACGGCTACGTGAGATTAGTTGGCAAGGCGCATTATCTTCATTCATTTATGGCCATAATGATATAATTCCAAATATTGTTGATATTGTAAATATTGATGGTATTCCTGCAATTATTTCTCTTATGCCTATAGCCAATAATAAAAAAGTTGGCGGTCAAGCACCTGGTTCTGAGTTTTTGCACATTAGCATTGAGTATCTTGATAGCAATATTGCTTCAGAACTAGCAGAATTATTACTGCTTAACTTCCCAAGTTTTGCTTCAGCATCAATTGAGAAAGAGGGGTTTTCATCTCACACAATTTATAATAATGCAGGCTTGCCAATTACATATTTCTCTTGGAAGCCAAGCCGCACTGGCGTGCAAATGTTTAAGGAAGCTGGCCCAGAAATAGCCATTGGTTTATTATTAGTAATATTGATAATTTCACTCTTGGTTTTACGCTTGCGACGCTCTACTGCAAATCTTGAAGCCGAAAGAGCTGCTGCTCATCATTTAGCTTATCATGACAAACTTACTGGCCTAGGCAATAGGGCAATGTTTGAAAAATGCCTTGATGAGGCAATAGAGAAGACAATTCCACAAGAATCAGAACTTGCAATGCTGATTTTGGATCTTGATATGTTTAAGCAAGTTAATGACACTCTTGGCCATCAAGCTGGAGATGAGTTAATATGTGAAGTTGCAAAACGCTTACAGCCATTGGTTCGTAACACTGATGTTATTACTCGCCTTGGCGGCGATGAGTTTGCAATTATTGCAACCAATTTCACCTGCATTAAAGACATTAAGACAATGTGCAAACGCATGGTAAAAAGCATTAAAGAGCCATTTGACCTTGAAGCGGGGCAAGCATTTGTGGGGGTTAGCATTGGCGTTTCTGTTAGCATTGATAATTACATTGATAGTTCAGAAGAATTGGTAAGAAAAGCTGATATTGCACTTTATGAAGCTAAAAATGGCGGGCGCAATCAATATAAAATCTTTGAAGATGCAATGGGTGAAACCGTAGCACGCCGTCAAAAAATTGAAACTGACCTTAGAAAAGCATTAAATTCTGATGATCAGATCAGTGTAGAATTCGATCCATTGGTGAGGAATGATGGAATTGAATTGTTAGGATTTGAAGCAAAAATTGTATGGGATCACCCTTTGCTAGGCATAATCCCTCCTGAAACATTTATGCCTGTTGCCGACTATTGCGGCTTAATAAATACAATTGGCACTTATTTATTAAAAGAGGCATGCATTAGAGGAGCAAAACACCCTGAACACTTTATTGCGGTAAGGGCTTTCTCTTCACAATTACGAACCCATAATTACGTAGATACAGTACTTAGGATTATTAACGAAACTGGCATTAAACATACAAATTTAGAGCTTGAAATAAATGAGAATATGCTAAGTGAAGATGAAAAGATTGCAACAAAAAATCTTCGTGACCTAAGGGTAGCAAATATTCGCATTGCAATAAGTGATTTTGGCTCTGGTTTTACCTCGCTTAGATTAGCCCAAGAATTCCAAGTAGATAGAATAAAAATTTGCAAGTCATTTATCAAAGAAATGGAACAATCACCTGACCCAGAAGCTATAACTCACGCCGTTGTCTGGCTAGCTCGTGCTATTGGGGTTGAGGTTTCTGCCGATGGAATTGACAATAGCGCACAAAAAGAATTTTTGCACAGAATGGGTTGCATGAGTTTTCAGGGGGAAATATTTTCATCTACTAGCCATGAAAAATGGCTAGAGATTTCCGCTCAAGGAAGCTCAGCCTCCAGCACGGCAAAGCACACTGAAATGAATGATGAGATTGAAGTGTGGGACATAGCTTAGGTAAACACTAAATGACTAAAAAACCAAACCTTAAAAAAATGATTATGGCTGGAAAAGGCGCAATAAAGGCGGATTTAGTCATAAAGAACGCATCTGTGCTTGATGTAATAACTGGTGCGATTAACAAAACTGACATTGCAATTGTTGATGATAGAATTGTTGGCACACATGAAAATTACGATGGCGAGATAGAGATTGATGCTAAGGGTCGTTTTGCTGTTCCTGGGTTTATTGACACCCATTTACATATCGAATCTAGCCTTGTCACTCCGCAAGAATTTGATAGATGCGTTTTGCCTTATGGTGTGACTACGGCTATTTGCGACCCGCACGAAATTGCAAACGTGCTTGATGTTAAAGGCATAGAATATTTTCTTAAAAGTTCTGAGCACAGCATTATGGATATTCGCATTAATCTTTCTTCTTGTGTTCCAGCCACAAAATTTGAAACATCTGGTGCAAAAATTGAAATTGGTGATTTATTGCCATATATTAGCCACCCCAAAGTAATTGGCTTGGCAGAAATGATGAATTTCCCAGGTGTTTTAAACAACGACATGGGAATTATTGCCAAACTTGAGGCTTTTCAGGGTAAGCATATTGATGGGCATGCCCCCCTGCTCTTAGGCAAAGACCTAAACGGCTATATGGCAGTTGGCATTCATACTGACCATGAGGCAACTAGCGCAAAAGAAGCGCGTGAGAAATTACTAAAGGGCATGCATATTCTTATTCGTGAGGGGTCTGTTTCAAAAGATTTAGAGGCCTTGGCAGAGGTTTTAGATGAAAACACATCTAGTTTTATGGCACTTTGCACCGATGACAGAAACCCTCTTGATATTAAGCATGAAGGGCATATCGATGCATTAATACGCCGCCTTATCGCAAAGGGTCGCCCAATGCACCATGTTTATCGTGCAGCTTCTTTTAGTGCGGCACGTATTTTTGGACTTAAAGATAGGGGCATTATTGGTTCGGGTTATAAAGCTGATATTGTTTTACTTGATGATTTAAAAACTTGTGCTGTTAGTGATGTAATTTGCAGTGGTAATTTAGTGAATGATGAAATTTTTAAGGCTCGAAAAAGCGTAGCTCCTGTTGGGCTTAGCTCAATGAAGGCCAAGCCTGTAAATGCTGATAATTTTATCTGCCAGCAAAAAAAGGGGCAGAATTTAACACCTGTTATTGGTGTAAAACCCGGCTTAATTATTACCTATAGAGAAGATGCTGTATTAGAGGTTGGCGACAAGGGTTTAGTGCCTGATATTGAGCAGGATGTAATAAAAATTGCAGTAATTGAGAGGCATGGTAAAAACGGCAATATAGGAAGATCGTTTGTTAAGGGGTTTGGACTTAAAACTGGCGCGATTGCCTCTTCTGTTTCTCATGATAGCCATAATATTGTAGTAATTGGGGCAAATGATGAAGATATGGCTTTAGCGGTTAATAGGGTGATAGAAATGGGTGGAGGCTTTGCTGTTGCAAAAGAAGAGCAAATAAAAGCCGATATTGCTTTACCTATTGCTGGCTTGATGAGCAAAAATCCGTTTGAAAAAGTGGCCAAAGACCTTGAGATTTTGCGTGATGAAGCCAAAGACCTTGGCTGCACGCTTGATGAGCCTTTTTTGCAAGTTTCTTTTCTTGCTCTACCTGTTATTCCACATCTTAAAATGACTGACAAAGGCCTATTTGATGTCGATAAATTTGACTTTGTGTAGTAAAAAATAAAACCACACAAATTTTGCGTGGTTTTTTATTTTATAGCTTAAATTACATCAAAATTACAAAGGAATTGAGGCTTTAGCTACATCTGGCTCAATACCTGCAAATTGCGTTTTAATTGAATATCCATATTGAGGTGTATAATCTAGATAATCGCTCAATTCAATTCCTGCATCTTTAAGAGCAGCTTTAACTTCGTCAATTTGAGCGAGTATATCCTCTTTTTCTTGACCCTTTGCAAATTGAAGTGCTTGCTCCAACCCAGAAATAGTTCTAGCAGCTTTTAGTGCCATGCTAGCTTTGTCTTCTCCATCATATTCACCTCGAATTTGCGGAGCTCCACTAGGGTTTAATGCTTTACCTCTTGATAGTCTATCAAGCAAATTCCATAAACCTTCAAGGCCTTTTGATTCAGCAGTGTTTGCGGAATTATCATCGTTGGGAGATTGAATAAAAACATCTGACTTAACAGTTTCTATAGCTCTATTGAATTCATCAGACTTTGTATCGTTGATCGTTTTAATAATTCCACCAGCAATAGGATCTATCATATTTCTCTCCCTTAAAAAATACATTTACAATGCACATTTACAATGCACAATTATTCTATTTTCTTATTATACTAGGAAATATACATAAAAGTCTATCCGTATTAGCTACTTAGATTAAAGTCGCTTTTTCTTTTATTCGCATTGCGTGCAAAATTGGCTCAGTATACCCTGATGGCTGACTTGCACCTTTTATTGCCAATTCTAGCGCAGCTTGAAAGGGAATAGAGTTTTCAAAATTCCCTGTCATATTTTCATAAGTTACATCAGAGGCATTTTGACCATCAACCACTTTTGCCATGCGCTCAAATGTTTCGCGCACCTGACTTTCACTAACAACTTCATGCTCTAGCCAATTGGCAATTGCTTGCGATGAAATACGACAAGTTGCCCTATCTTCCATTAGCCCTACATTGTTAATATCTGGCACTTTAGAACAACCAACTCCATCTGCAACCCAACGCACAACATAGCCCAAAATCCCTTGAGCATTATTCTCTAACTCTTTCTCTATCTCATCTTTTGAGAGAGTTTTAACATCAAGCACTGGCATTGAGAATAATTCGCTAAGACTGGGCGTTGCTTCATTATGACGACGTTTTTGCGCTTCAAACACATCTACTTCATGATAATGAAGCGCATGCAAAGTTGCAGCCGTTGGAGAGGGAACCCAAGCGCAATTTGCCCCCATATTTGGATGCATAGCTTTTGTTGCTAACATATTCGCCATGTTATCTGGTTCTGCCCACATGCCTTTACCAATTTGCGCCTTACCAGAAAAACCACAAGCAAGCCCAATCATTACATTCCTATCTTCATAGGCTTTTATCCATTTTTCGCTTTTTATTTCAGCTTTTGGCAAAACAGGCCCTGCCTGCATAGAGGTATGAATTTCATCACCTGTTCTATCTAGAAAACCAGTATTGATAAAAAACACTCGCTCACGTGCTGCATAAATGCATGCCTTAAGGTTAGCAGAAGTGCGACGCTCTTCGTCCATAATACCAATTTTTATAGTGTTTTTTGGCAAGCCTAAGATCTCTTCAATAAGGGTGAAATTATCACAAGCAAATTTTACTTCTTCTGCACCGTGCATTTTTGGTTTTACTATATAAATTGCATCTGTGCTTGAGTTTAGCTTTTTATCCATGCCGCTCATAGAACAAAGGGTGGTGATTATTCCGTCCATTAACCCTTCGCCAATTGGGTTGCCATTTTCATCTAAAATTGCATCAGTTGTCATTAGATGGCCAACGTTTCGCACCAATAAAAGCGAGCGACCTTTTAGCTTTAACTCATGCCCATTCACCCCTTGATAAATGCGGTCTTTATTAAGCGTGCGATTGATTATTTTACCGCCTTTTTCAAAACTCTCGTTTAAAGTGCCATTAATTAGGCCAAGCCAGTTTTTATAGACCCCAATTTTATCAATGGCATCAACAGCGGCAACACTATCCTCGCAATCTTGAATAGTCGTTAGCGCACTTTCTACTATCACATCAGCTAATCCAGCAGGGTGAGAAGCACCAATAGGAGTTGATTTATCAATTACTAATTCAATATGTAAACCGTTATGCTTAAGCAAAAAATACTGCTTTTCGCCTATAATTGAAAAGCCAATAAATTGCCCCTCATCAGCAAGTTTTGTTGCTCCACCTTTCTTGCCAACAAGTAATTCATTATTTTCAAGAAAATAACCAAGCACATCGGCATGAGAGCCATTTTCTAAAGGGAAATTTGCGTCTAAAAACTCTGCAGTTTTGGCAAAAACCAGCGCACCACGTTTAGCATTATAAGTTTTCGCAGGAGCAAGACCCCCCTCCCGAGAAATTACATCAGTACCATAAAAAGCATCATAAAGGCTTCCCCAACGGGCATTTGCGGCGTTTAGTGCAAAGCGAGCATTTGAAACTGGCACAACAAGTTGCGGCCCACAAATGGTGGATATTTCTTCATCTAGATCAGAGGTTGAAATAGTAAATTCTGCTGGCTCTTCATCAAAATAGCCAATTTCTTGCAAAAATACCTCATACCCTTGTACATCATTTGCAACTGCACCATTTTTTTTATGCCAAGCATCAATTTTACTTTGCAGCTCATCTCGCTTAGCTAATAATTCAACATTACGAGGCATTGCTATTTTAACAAGATCAGCAAAACCAGACCAAAACTTATCTTTTTCTATCTTAGTAAAGACCAGAGCTTCATTTTCGACAAAATCAGCTAATTGGCTATCAATCTTAAGTCCTGAACGCTTCACATATGATGGCATTTTCAACCCTCTCCCTTTGGTTAGGATAAGATAGCTAAAAATACCTTTTTTACCAAGAGAAATTTTATTAAAATTGTGCAGTCTCAGTAGAATTTGCCATTGCAGTGGTAGACGAATTGCCTTGGCTAACTGCCATGCTAACTGCATCAAAATAAGTTGTTCCAACCTCTCTTTGATGACGAGTTGCACTAAAACCATCTTTTTCTGCTGCAAATTCTTCTTGTTGCAATGCGCTGTAGGCTTTCATGCCATCTTGTTTATAATTTCTTGCCAAGTTGAAGGTAGTAAGTGAAAGGTTATGAAACCCTGCAAGGGTGATAAATTGATACTTATAGCCCATTGCACCTAGCTCACGCTGGAATTTTGCCATATCCTCTTCACCCATGTGTTTTGCCCAATTAAATGAAGGAGAGCAGTTATAGGCTAACATTTGGTTCGGATGCTCACGCCTTATTGCCTCGGCAAATTTTCGTGCATCATCAAGATTTGGAGTTGAAGTTTCGCACCAAATCAAGTCGGCATAAGGGGCATAAGCAAGCCCACGAGAAATTGCGCATTCAAAGCCACCCTTTAATTCATAAAAACCCTCTTGAGTTCGCTCGCCTGTGATATATGGCGCATCATATTCATCAACATCTGAAGTTATTAAGCGAGCAGCCTCGGCATCTGTTCTTGCCATAATAATAGTTGGCACACCCAAAACATCTGCTGCCAAGCGGGCTGAGTTTAGGGTTTTAATAAAAGTGCGAGTTGGCACAAGAACCTTCCCGCCCAAATGACCGCATTTTTTTTCAGATGCCAATTGATCCTCAAAATGCACCGCCGCAGCACCTGCTTCAATCATAGATTTCATCAATTCGAACACATTTAACGCACCACCAAAACCTGCTTCGGCATCGGCGATTATGGGTGCAAAGAAATCTAAATCCGTCGTTTCTTTGCCCTCATATTGTTCCATTGTTTGAATTTGATCGGCACGTTGAAGTGCTTTATTTATCCGCTTTACAACCGATGGAACACTATCCACTGGATAAAGGCTTTGGTCGGGATACATATTTCCGCTGGTATTTGCATCAGCAGCTACTTGCCAGCCAGAAAGATAAATTGCCTTTAGGCCAGCTTTTATTTGCTGCACTGCTTGATTACCTGTGAATGTACCTAAGGTTGGGACAAAATCTTCGCTGTGCAACAATTGCCAAAGACGCCTTGCACCATTTTCAGCCAAGGTGTGACGAATTGGCATCGAGCCTGCCAAACGCTGCACATCTTCTTTAGTAAATGTGCGTTCAATATTATCCCAACGATTTAATGCCCAATCTGGTGCAATAAAATTTTCAGATGAATTTAAATTTTCTTTATTTCTATCCAACATTTTACTCTCCACTAAAATTTGCGAATTTAATCCATCAGAATAGATATATCCCGATGGAAACATTTATAATTTTTTTAGCTATTAGTGTTTGGCTTTTAGGATTTTCGTTTCCAAGTTGCTGAGAACATTTGCTCTCCATCAAACATTGCTTCATTTCCAGATCCGTTAATAATAGAAAATTGCTGGCGGACAATTTGACCGACTATTGAATAACCCAACACATCAAGGCCACGTGCTTTAAACTGAGCCATTGCCTGCTTTATTGATGGAGCAATAATTGTTATATATTCTTGCTCATTAATATTCTCATTTGGGTTATTCATTTTATCCTCCAGTAAAATTTTGACTTGCATCATTTTTGATGCCGTGTTGTAAATATTTGACAAAATGAAATAATATGCAAGAATAAACGTAAATACGCTTGTAAACCTGTAAATTGCTGTAAATTTTCACAAA
The DNA here is from genome assembly GCA_027066315.1 of Hyphomicrobiales bacterium. GTDB lineage: Bacteria > Pseudomonadota > Alphaproteobacteria > Rhizobiales > Devosiaceae > S141-66. Next base: position 1,752 of record JAMONZ010000044.1, on the reverse strand, counting down.
TATTTTGTAAAGTTTGTAAAAAATGACCAAAGATAAAGAGCCGCAAATTGGTGGCAAAATCAGACGACTAAGGCGACAACGCCGCATCTCGCAAGGAGATATGGCTAATGCTATTGGCATTTCTGCTAGTTACCTCAACTTGATTGAGCATAACCGGCGCAATATCACTGTGCCGCTTTTATTCAAAATTGCTGGCTATTTTGGTATTGAGCCAGGAGAATTGGCACAAAGTGATGACAGCCAGTTAGTCGGCGATTTAATGGAAACATTTGGTGATGATTTATTTGTTGATAGCGACTTAACCAATCAAGAAATTCGTGATTTGGCATTTTCTAACCCTGTTGCGGCACGTGCAGTATTGCGGCTGTTTGATAAGTACAAGCAAGTTATACAAGGCTCTGGCAAAACCACTCCTGCCTCTTCACATGAGGAGGGGAAATTTCACCTTGCTACAGATGCTATTTCAGACTTTATTCAAGAAAATGCCAATCATTATCCCTCCCTTGAGGAAGCCGCTGAGCGAGTTCGCCATGATATTGATATTGCCTCTGATAATTTTGAGCAGGGAATGAGGACTTATTTGCTCAATGTTTTTGGGATTGAGTGCAAGCTAACTTCCCTGCCGCAAGGTATTGCAAGGCGAATAAGCCATGACGGGCGGATATTAGAAATAGCCGATATTTTGCCACCAGAAACTGCGGTTTTTGCTATTGCCCACCATATTGGCTTGCTTGCTTCTGAAAGTGAAATGAGTGAAATTATTGAGCAAAGCACCCTGCCAGAGCAAGATGCACCAGCACTTGCAAGAAATGTTTTGGCATCATATTTTGCTGCTGCCCTCATCATGCCATATCAGCCATTTCTAAAATCATGCCAAAATTATCGCTATGATATTGATAGAATTTCACGTCTATACGAAGTTAGTTTTGAGCAAGTGTGCCATCGCATGACTAGTTTGCAACGCCCAAATGCTAGTGGAATTCCGCTACATTTAATCCGTACCGATATTGCTGGGAATATTTCAAAAAGATTTTCACTTTCAGGAATTCATATTCCACGTCATTCTGGTGCTTGTCCACGCTGGAATGTATATAGTGCATTTTTGCAAGCTGGCAGAGTGAATATTCAGCTTAGCCAAATGCCTGATAGTGAGATTTATTTTTGCATTGCCAAAAGTTTTGAAAAAGGTGGCTATCGCCATAATGCTCAGCGGCGGCATTTTTCAATTGGGCTGGGCTGTCATATTTCACAAGCAAAAAGCATGATTTATTCTGATGGTATTGACCTCTCAAACCAAAGCCAGATTGTACCGATTGGGGTTGGTTGTCGCATATGCCCCCGCATGAGTTGCGAACAAAGAGCCCACCCCCCAGCCGATCATCGCTTTAAAATTAATGATGAGCAGCGAGCGGAGAGCTTATATGGGAGGATATGAGTGAGGCAATAAAAGTGTTGCCAAAGCAACTAAAAAGATAAAAAGTAATGAAACAAGACCCTTCACTTTTGCTAAGGGTAACATAGCTGTAAGAGCGGAATTACAGGCTATAATTTCATTGCATGTCCAGCAACATAAGTCTGCTCAACCACCCTATCATCACCCATTGTTTGTAGCAAAAAAAGCTCTTCACTTAGCTCGTTAATTGTTTTGGCTCGCAATGCCATTGCGGGAGTTGCTGAGCTATTTAGCACCACAATATCAGCATCGCTCCCAACCTTTAAATTGCCAATTTCATTTTCAAGTGACAGAGCGCA
>JAMONZ010000043.1 GCA_027066315.1 Hyphomicrobiales bacterium | reverse complement strand
CAGATTATAATTATAACCGTTACACAGTTTTCTCAGCTGACTATTTGGCTGGGACACTAGAAACAACTAGTTTGGGCAAACGAGAAAACCAAAGATTTGAATTTGGCGTTACTTTTTCTCGTTAATAATTTTTAAAAGTTCTTTTTCAAAATCATCTTTAATGTCATCTCGATCAAGCGCATAAGCAACATTGGCTGCCAAAAAGCCAATTTTTGATCCACAATCATAAGTAGTGCCTGCAAATTTTACCCCTGTAAAATCTTGCTCTTTAAGGAGTTTTTGCATTGCATCGGTGATTTGAATTTCACCGCCTGCTCCTTTTGTATGAGAGCTAAGCAGTTTAAAAATCTCTGGTTGTAAAATATAGCGTCCTGATATGATTAGGTTAGATGGGGCATCTTGTATTTTTGGTTTTTCAACCATTCCATTAATAGAAAAAGCCTTATCTTCTCCATCACCTCTCCCAACAATACCATAAGATGACACGTCATTTGGATCAACTTCTTCTACTGCAATAATATTGCCCCCTTTTGCCTCATAGGCTTGCATCATTTGTTTAAGCGCACCTGGTTTTGCTTTAATCAGCATATCTGGTAGTAAAAGTGCAAATGGCTCATTACCAACAATATCACGAGCGCACCAAACTGCATGGCCAAGACCAAGTGGCTCTTGTTGGCGGGTGAAGCTGGCTTGACCTGCTACTGGTAAATCAGCTTGTAATTCTGCTAGAGCTTGAGTTTTTCCACGTTGCTCAAGGGTTGCCTCAAGTTCAAATTGGCGATCAAAGTGATCTTCAATCACGCCTTTATTTCTGCCAGTTATGAATATGAAATGTTCAATCCCTGCTTCTCTTGCTTCATCAACTGCATATTGAATTAGTGGTCTATCGACTACAGTAAGCATTTCTTTTGGCATTGCTTTTGTTGCAGGTAAAAACCTTGTGCCAAGGCCAGCTACAGGAAAAACAGCGGTGCGAACTTTTTTGCTCATCAATTTAACTCCAAGAAATCTATAAATATTGGCTTATATTAGTAAGCCTATCTAAATATCTAATGAATATAATGGGTAAAAAATTTATTTATAGAAAGAAGAGCAATGGCAGTGTTGGTAACAGGGGGGGCTGGATATATTGGCTCACACATGGTTTTGGAATTATGTGATGCTGGCGAAAAAGTGATAGTGCTTGATAATTTAAGCACAGGATTTGATTGGGCAATTGATGCACGAGCCAATTTAGTGAAGGGCAATGCTGGTGATGTTGATCTGGTTTTAAATGTAATTAAAGAACATGATATAAAAGAAGTAATTCACTTTGCTGGATCTATTGTTGTGCCTGAATCCGTTGTAAATCCACTTAAATATTATGAAAATAACACATGTGTTACCCGAAATCTTATTGAGGCGGCGGTTAAAGGCAAGGTAAAGCATTTTATATTTTCTTCAACTGCTGCGGTTTATGGCATGGTTGGGCTAGAACCCGTGAGCGAAGATAAACCACTTAATCCTGCCTCCCCTTATGGTCGCTCAAAATTAATGAGTGAAATGATGTTAGCAGACACAAGTGCCGCTCACCCAATTACTTATGGTGCTTTAAGATATTTTAACGTGGCGGGGGCAGATTCAAAAGGGCGCATTGGCCAATCAACCCCGCAAGCGACACATTTAATTAAAGTTGCAACGCAAACAGCACTTGGTCAAAGAGATCATATTGATGTTTTTGGGTCTGACTATGACACACCTGATGGTACTTGCGTGCGAGATTATATTCATATTAGCGATTTAATAAATGCACATGTTCTTTTGTTAAATTACTTGCGTAAAGGTGGACAAAATAAAATCTTGAATTGTGGTTATGGGCAGGGGTATTCGGTTAATCAGGTTATAAATATGGTTAAACAAGTTTGTGCTATAGATTTTGATGTGCGCCATGTTGAGCGTCGAGATGGTGATCCTGCTTCTGTTGTTGCCCAGTCAAAAAAGCTAAAAGAGTTGCTTAATTGGCAACCACAAAATGATGACCTTGAGAAAATGGTAAGGTCTGCCTATGCTTGGGAAAAGCATTTAATGATGCGAAATAGGTGATTTATGCTCAATCGTTTAGGTTTTATTTTTTTATTATTTTTATTGGTAACTGCACCAATTAATGCTGCCCCAATTGAGAGTTTTGAGAGTTTTATTAAGAATTTTGAGAAACAAGCAACTGCGGCTGGAATTTCAAAACAGACCTATCGTAGTGCCACAAAAAACCTTTCTCCTTTGGCCAATATCCCTGGTTTGGTGCGTAACCAGCCTGAGTTTACAACCCCAATGTGGGTCTATATCGATAAGCGTGTTTCTGCTTCTCGAATTGCTCGAGGTAAAAAAGCTCTTAATGCCAACATTGCATTATTTAATAAAATTGAAAAAGCCTATGGAGTTGATAGTGAAATTCTTGCAGCAATTTGGGGTATGGAAACGGATTATGGCGGGGTGCTAAACAATAAAAACTTGATAAAACCAATTATCAGATCGCTTGCAACCTTGGTGCATCAACGACGTGATCGTTTAATAGAAGATGAAAAAGAATTTATTGCTGCATTACTACTTATTCAAAATTATGGCTTCACAGACCAGACTTTAGTTGGCTCATGGGCTGGGGCAGTTGGTCATACGCAGGTGATTGTTTCAGCTCTAATTAAAAATGGTCAAGATGGCGATGGAGATGGACGAATTAACCCACATCTTTCGCTTGCGGATGCTTTGGCTACCAGTGCAAAGTTTTTAAATTCGCTTGGCTATAAATCTGGAGTTGATTGGGGTTTTGAAGTGGATTTGCCGCAAAATTTTGACTATCGACTTGTAACTAGAACCAAATTACGCCCCATAGAATTTTTTACAAATAATGGAGTTACTCGAGTGAAGGGGCGTAAATTTTCTGACCTGAGCGAGCCAGTATTTTTATATCTTCCTGCAGGAAAAAATGGTCCAAAATTTTTAATGAGTAAAAATTACTTGGTTTTAAAGGGGTATAATTTTTCTGATAACTATGCTCTTAGTGTTGCCCATCTTGCTGATAGATTAAAAGGCTCGGGTGCATTTATTAATGAGTGGCCAAGAAATACAAAATTTCCAAATCTTGAACAAAGAATTTTTATCCAAAAACGTTTAAAGCAGCTTGGCTTTTATCATGGAGATATTGATGGTCGTTTGGGGCCAATAACTCAAGAGGCATATAGTTTGTTTCAAATTTCTAGTGGTAAAATTGGCGATGGTTTTATTAGTTTTAAGGCCTATCAAGAATTAAAATAATAAAATCGAAATTTGCCTTGGTTTTGTCTTAGGTTATCGATAATAATAAATTCGATGAGTAAAATGAATTTTTTAACTTTATTATTTTTAGTTTTTATAGGGTTGATCTCGCCCCTAAATAGCTATGCGCAAAATACTAAAAATACGATTTTGATAGCGCAAGATAAACCAACAAATCTTTTTGATCTTTTATTTGGTAATCAGCAAGAAACAAAAAAAAGAACTCCCACACGCCGTGTGCAAACTGTTCCACGCAAAGCAACCCCAAAGGCAAGTTTGCCAACAATTCCTTCAATCGAAAAATCACCAACTGCAACTCGTTTGATGGTGATAGGAGATTCATTAGCTGTTGATTTGAGTAAAGCGTTGGAGCGGTTTTATGTGGATGATCCAAATTTAGTAATAATTGGACAGGGGGTTGGCTCTTCTGGCTTTGTTAGAGATGATTTTTTTGATTGGGATAAAGCCTTAAGCGATGCAGTTGCAAATGATAGTTTTGATATTGCTGTTGTAATGATGGGAATAAATGACAAACAAAATCTCTTGGTAGATGGGAAAAGTGAGACGGCATTAAGCGAGAAGTGGAAAAATGCCTATAGTGCTAGATTAAATGGGTTTCTAGCTCAGTTTAGAGCGGCCAATAAACCAGTTATTTGGCTTGGTTTGCCGCCAATGGCATCACCAAAATATTCAGCATCAATGATGCAAATTTCCTCGCTTCAAAGGTCTGCTGTTTTCTCTAGTGGGGCAGAGTTTATTGATATTTATGAACGTTTCACAGATGAGAATGGTAAATATTCATCTCGTGGGCCTGATATTAATGGGCAAAATCTTGTTATGCGAAAATCTGATGGTATTCATTTCTCAAAGGCAGGGTCAGACAAGTTAGCATTTTATATTAACCTCTCCATGAAGCACTTTTATCGAGGTGGAGCAATAAGTATTACAATAAGTGATCCACTTTTTGGAACAGATGCATTGCGACTAAATCGTCCTCCATTTCAGGGGTTAGATCAAATAAGAATGTTAGAAGTTGCTGGTGCTGTTACGCCATTAAATTCTCTTATGCCAAGGGCAGACCAATTGATAAACACGGGTTCGGGCATTTTGTCATTAAAGGGTGTTGAGCTGCAAAGTCTAATGAGCGCACCTGTTGGTCGTGCTGATGCCTTTGGTGTTGGTATTGACCTAAATGGTGCGCTTGAGGAAAAAAATAACTAACCTATCCTTACAATTTATTATCAAGCAACTGCTCACTTTTGGCTAAGCTAGGGGTGAAATAACTATGAATGCTTTTTTATGTAGCTTTTCTTTTTGGCTTGTATCCATTATCAATTCAAATAGATTCTTTCTAATATTAAACCAACTATGAGGTTAGCAGATTATGGCTCGTCAATTTATTTATCATATGCAAAATTTATCAAAATCTTATGCGGGGGGCAAAAAGGTTTTGGACGGGGTGAATTTAAGTTTTTATCCCGATGCTAAAATTGGTGTGCTTGGGCCAAACGGTGCGGGTAAGTCTACTTTGTTGAAAATTATGGCTGGTTTGGATAGTGAGTTTGTTGGTGAGGCATGGCTTGCTGAGGGTGCAAGTGTTGGATATTTACCGCAAGAGCCGCAATTGGACAAAAGTCTTGATGCTATTGGTAACGTGATGATTGGGGTGAAAGAAAAGAAGGCAATTCTTGATCGTTATAATGAATTGATGATGGATTATAGCGATGAAACCGCAGATGAAGCGGCAAAATTACAAGATGAAATTGATGCGCAAAATTTGTGGGATCTTGATAGTCAAGTTGAAATGGCAATGGATGCTTTGGGTTGTGTTGAGCCAAATTCTTCGGTTGAAAATCTATCAGGTGGTGAAAAACGCCGCATTGCGCTTTGTCAATTATTGCTAAGCAAGCCTGATTTATTATTGCTTGATGAACCTACCAACCATTTAGATGCTGAAACTACTGCATGGCTTGAGCGATATTTGCGTGAATATACTGGCTCAGTGTTAATTATTACTCACGATCGTTATTTCTTGGATAATGTAACAGGCTGGATTCTCGAGTTAGATCGTGGTCGAGGCATTCCTTATGAGGGTAATTATTCAGCTTATCTTACTCAAAAAGCCAAACGCTATGCGCAAGAGAAAAGCGAAGATACTGCTCGCCTTAAAGTTTTGCAGCGTGAGCAAGAGTGGATGGGCATGAGCCCTCAAGCTAGGCAGGGTAAATCTAAAGCTCGTATTAAAGCCTATGATGAATTGGTGAAAGTTAATGAGGCACGCACACAAAGCACGTCAGCACAAATTATCATTCCACCGGGTGAAAGACTAGGCGACAAGGTTATTGATGTGAATGAAGTGTCAAAAGGTTTTGGCGACAGGTTGCTGATTGATGAGCTTACATTCAAGCTGCCTGCTGGTGGCATTGTGGGCATTATTGGGCCTAACGGGGCGGGTAAAACCACTCTATTTAAAATGCTCACAGGGCAAGAAAAACCAGATAGTGGCACAATTGAATTTGGTGAAAATGTGCATCTTGGTTATGTAGATCAAAGCCGTGATAGTCTTGATGCTAATAAAACTGTGTGGGAAGAAATTTCTGAAGGTAATGAGATTTTAATGCTTGGTAAGCGAGAGATGAATTCTCGTGCTTATTGCTCAACATTCAACTTCAAAGGCGGCGACCAACAGCAAAAAGTTGGTAACCTTTCTGGTGGACAACGTAACCGAGTGCATTTAGCAAAAATGCTAAAATCAGGATCAAACGTGTTGCTACTCGATGAGCCAACGAATGATCTCGATACCGAAACTTTAGCGGCACTTGAAGAAGCACTAGAAGAATTCGCAGGCTGTGCGGTTATCATTTCGCACGATAGAATGTTCTTAGACAGGTTGGCAACGCACATGTTGGCATTTGAAGGCGATAGCCATGTTGAATGGTTTGAGGGCAACTTTGAGGATTATGAAAAGGATAAGATACGTCGACTTGGGGCGAATGCTGTTAACCCAAAACGAATGACATATAAGCCGCTTACTCGGTGATGGAGGTTATGAAAGTAGCAGAAAAAATTGATAATGAAATATTGGGTGCTTGCGTTTTTGTATTACTCCCTTTAGCTCGTGATTTATGGGGAGATGGGGGAGGAGAGCCAGATTTTGCTGCTCTTCGTAGCTTGGCTGAAGATAAGTGGGGAAAAATTTTCTCTACAAAGTATCCGTATTTTGATGGGTGTTTAAAAATATTTCGTAGTTGGGAATTATTTGATACTATTAATTACCGACATGCTGAAGTAATTGAATTTGTTGATACACAGAAATTACAGAAGATTGAACCCCGATTGTCAATTCAAAGTGAATTTTCAAAAGTACAAGACCTTCGTGGAGTTGATCAAGCGGTGGATTGGTTGAAGCAAATTTTAAATAAAGGTGCGAAGGAAACAGTCATAGAAAATAATGCAAAAGATTTGATTGAGACTGGGAAGGAACAGCCAAGTCTTGATGCCGATGACACTTGGGAGCCGCTTCCCCTTGATCGCTCTTCTCCTGAATTTGAAGAAACGATTACAGGAATAGAAGAGAAAATCCGTGAAATTGGAGCAGACAATGGATTTAGTTCTACATATCCTGATGAAAGAAATAATATTATAAATCATGCTAAAGCGACGTTAGAATCTGCTAAAGAGGGTAAAGTAACAAAAGATCAGATTATTAAGAATTTGGTTAGTGCTGGAAAATGGGTTGGTGATAAATTTGCTGGCTCAGCACTTGGTGCATTAGGAACAAAACTTGCAGAATTAGGTCTTAAGTTGCTTGGCTTGTCCTGATAATAGGTTGAGGGCATCACTGGTTATACACTCCCTCGTCATAATCGGACTTGATCCGATAATCCAGTAGTCTGCTGTCTGGCAGGCGTAAGAATCCTTGTTTTGATAAACAAGCTCTGCATAAAGAAAGAGTCTTATGCGCCAAAGACTTGACGCTGCTGGATATCGCATCAAGTGCGGTATGACGGCGGAGGGTGTGGTTGATGTGGTGGATGGTGTGGTTTATGCGGTGAGAGTGTGGTTAACTCTTTGCTCTCGTTTGTCATTGCGAACCCCTTTAGGGGTGTGGCAATCTAGAGCTTTTCGGCAGAACTGGTAGTTTTTAGATTGCCGCCTCGCTTTGCTCCTCGCAATGACGGCGGAGGTTTATTTCTGGTGGTGGAGAGGAATTTATATATTTTGATTATTACTCTAATTTGCTATAGGAACGTGTGGTGATATTTATTGTTGAACTATATGTTTTGATGAAGGAAAAAATATGATTACTTATAAAAATGTGAGCATTGCGGCAACGGCTTTAACCTTTGTATTATTCATCATTCTTTTGTTTTTTCCTGATTTGATTTTTTTCATCTTTAATATTGAGGGTGCAGAGGCGGCTTTGTTGTTGTCACGTCGTGCGGCAATGTTGTTTTTAGGGTTGGCTGTTATTAGCTTTTTTGGTCGAAACTCTGCTCATTCCTCGCTTAGGCAGGTTGTTTGCCTTGGCATGATGGTAGCAATGTTTGGTTTAGCTTTAACTGGGATATATGAATTTGTTCGTGGTTATGCTGGCTTTGGAATTTTGCTTGCTGTTGTAGCAGAAATTTCATTTGGTGCGGCTTATGCTGTGATTTGGCAAAAAAATCGCTAAGCTAAACCACCATTACATCTTTTAAGTGTTTATCTATTTCATCATTTGGTACTTTGGTTAAATCCTTTGGTATTTCTGCCAACACTGCAGTTTTTGTGGCTTCGCTTAACGCATCACGAATATCGCCCATTGCCTTTGGAGCAGCAAAAATTACTAGTCTGTCAAATGCTTTTTTGCTGAATTTATCATCTAGAACATCAGCCAGCATCTGTGCAAAATCTGCTTCACGCTTTGCTACTGGATCGGTAGGAGATTGCATAGCAGAGCGAGAAGTGCCTGCGGTTGAGAAAGCTCGCCCTGGTTTGTCCGACATTATTTCTGATGAAGATAGGGCTATTTGCGAGTAATCCATGCCCTTAATAGCACTCACACCAGAGCCTAGCCCCTTATGCTCTAGTACACGAGCCCTCGCTCCATTTGCTATTAATATCCACGTGGTAAAAGGTTTCATAATATATCTCCAATGATAATAATTAAGGCATGCTAGTTGATAATTATTATGTCTTCTTTGATTAATATCAATATGGGATCTTTTGCATCAATCACAAGCAGTTATGAGATAATCAATTTGTTTGATTGGTTCTTGTTGTTTTTTTGTGCAATGAATGATGCGAAAATTAGGAATAGCTATTGTGAAAAAAACTCAAAAAGATGATACTAAACAAGGAGCGATTGCAGCAGTAGGAGCTTATGGGCTTTGGGGTGTTTTTCCGCTTTTGTTTCGCTTGCTTGATGGCGTTAATCCTGTGCTGATTGTTGCACATCGGGTTGTTTGGTCATTGTTATTTGTCGGTAGTATTTTGAAAATACAGGGGCGAATGGGTGAGGTCAGCTCTGCTTTAAGAGATAGGCGGACACTTGTAGTTATTTTTCTATCAGCATTATTATTGGCAGCTAACTGGTTAATTTTTATTTGGGCTGTTGAAAATGGCAGAGTGCTTGATGTTAGCCTTGGTTATTTTATCAACCCTTTAGTGAATGTTGCGCTGGGAATGATATTTTTGGGTGAGCGGCAAAATTTCTTGCAATGGGTGGCAATCTTTGTTGCTATAATTGCTATGGTTATCCAAACAATAGGACTTGGAAGCCTGCCAATTGTGCCGCTCTCATTAGCAATAACATTTGGTCTTTATGGGTTTTTGCGTAAAACTGTAAATATAGGGTCTGCCCCTGGTTTATTTATTGAAACGCTTTTAATGTTGCCTTTGGCATTGGCTTATCTGGTTTATGTTTTTATTTCTGTGGGGGCTGGGGTGCATGCTGACCCTATAAAAATGACTTATTTGGTGTTAACTGGGCCATTAACGGCAGGTGCGCTAATTATGTTTGCATTTGCGGCTAAGCGGTTACGCTTAACAACTATTGGTATGTTTCAATATATTGCTCCGAGCATGCATTTTATTACGGCCGTTTGGTTGTTTTCTGAGCCGATAAACAGCATGCGAGTTATTAGTTTTTCTTTAATTTGGATTTCACTGGCGATTTATACATTCGATAATTTAAAAAATCGACCTGTAGAAGTGGTCTAATTCATTTGTTTATTATTGGGTTGATAATTGAGAAAAGTAAATAATATTTACTATAAAATCTGGTATTGAGATAACTCAATATCTAGGTTGCATTTTAATAAAATTTTGCCTGTTTTTTTTAACTGATAACCATTTATTTCCAATAATGATTTCAAAAATAGTTATTATTGGAGAATGAAATGTCTAGCTCACAGTCACAGTCTAATTCAAATGCTTTTGCAAATTTTCAGGTTTTGAACGGAAAATCTAGCGACCAAGAAAAAGAGCAGTTATTTCGCAATATGGCGCATTTATTCACTCATGTTTCTGATAAATGTGACGATTCACAAGTGGCACAATATGATGAAGTCTTGTGCAAACTAGCAGAAATTGTTGAAGTTGAGGCAAGGATTCATGTTGCAGGATTGTTAGCTCCGCTTGAGCGAGCTCCAGGTAGTGTTGTTGTAAAACTTGCACATGATACAATAAGTGTTGCACGGCCTCTATTAGAGTTTTCAAATGTACTTAGCGATGATGATTTAATTGAGATTGTTAAAGAAAAATCAGAAAATCATAGAATAGTTATTGCTGGACGAGATGATATTGCTGAGCGGGTTGGTGATGCAATTGTTGAGAATGGTGAACATGCATCTCTTATTAAGTTAGTTCAAAATACATCTTCTACTATTGGTAATGAATCATTAGAAAATATCCTAATTCGCTCAAGTAAAGATGAGCGATTAGCTGAGGTGATAAGAGGTCGAAAAAATGTAAATTGGGTACAAATACGAAGTGAAATTTCAAATGCAGGTGTGAAGGTTCTTGACCAGCTATCATTAAGCGAAATCCCAGATCAAAATTCAAGCACTGGCCTAGTGAGTGATGTTGTGTTTAATCGTATCCGCAATAAAGCTGGGTTTAATGCAAAAGAGTGGAAAATTGCCTATAACCAAGTTAAGGCTTTAAATGATCGCCGTCAGCTAAACACCAGTGCATTGTCTAGGTTTGTTAGGTTTGGTTATGGTCATCATGTTGCAGCTGCTTTAACAATTACCTTGCGTCTTACTCCTGAGCTATTTGTTAAATTGCTTGCAAGTCAGGATTATGCTCGAATAACAGCAGCTTGTAAATCATTTGGTTTGAGCGAAAAGTTGTTTGTTGGGATTATTAAAATATTGCCTTGGCGTGACCTACCCTCAGAAGGTGAGATTGAAAAACTTAGAGTTCATTTTGATAGGTTGTCGATGCAAGAAGCATTGAGCGTGTTTAAAATGTGGCGTAGTCATGTATCAAAAACCCGAGTAAAAACCTAAATAATATTTGATGCTAATTATAACAACATAAATGAAAAATATTTATTGCGCTTACTAGACTAGTCGTTCTCCAAGATATAAACATGCCTTTATATGATTGGAGAATTTGGTGGCGCAACTAAATATTTTGGTGACGGACTTAAAGGCCTTAGGGGAGGTAACTCGCCTAAGGATATTAAATTTGCTCTCGTTGGGTGAATTGTCTGTAAAAGACCTTACGCAAATTCTATCTCAAAGCCAGCCTCGCATTTCTCGACATCTCAAATTATTAGTTAAAAGTGGCTTTATAGTTCGCCATGCTCAAGGAGCTTGGGCGTATTTTGCGATATGTCAAAATAGTGATAAATCACGCCTAGTTTACTCCCTATTGGATAGTTTGGATTTGTTTGATGAGCAGTTGCAAAAAGATAAGGGGCAATTAAAACTATTGCGTCAGCAACAACGTGAACAAGCAAATAAATATTTCTCGCTCATTGCTCATGAGTGGGATTTAATCCGTGCGATGCATGTTTCTGAAAAACTGGTTGAAGATGAAATTATTTCATTCATTGGAAATAAAAAATATGAGATGATGATAGACCTCGGCACAGGAACAGCACGCATGTTGGAACTGCTGCGAGATAGTTATGCTTTGGCAATTGGAGTTGATTCCTCAAGAGAGATGATAAATGTTGCACGGACAAAAATATCCGATGCTCAAATCACAAATGCGCAAATAAGATTGGGTGATATTTTAAGACTTGATGAATATGAAGGAGTGGCAGATTTTACAATTATGCACCAAGTATTGCATTATTTTGATGACCCTTATCAGGTTTTATATTCAGCAAAACAGGCATTAAAACAAAACGGTGAAATGTTGATTGTGGATTTTGCGCCTCATAAGCATGAGTTTTTAGCACTCGAGCATGAACATCGTCGGTTGGGGTTTTCTCTTGAGCAAATGCAACATTGGGCTAAAAAATCTGGCTTTGAAATAATTCAATTTAAAGAAATTCATAATAAGAAAGATAAAAACGGACTTAGTGTTTGTCTTTGGTTGTTAAAAAATATTAGTTAGAATGAGAAAAATGAATAAAAACATTAGCCATATTACTAGAAAAAACAATCTTGATTTAAAGATAAGTTTTGAGTTTTTCCCGCCAAAATCTGATGCTGCAGAAGAGCGTTTTTGGAATAGTTTGCACCGTCTTGCGCCACTTAATCCAAGTTTTGTTTCTGTAACTTATGGGGCGGGGGGCTCAACCCGTGAGCGCACGTTACGTATGGTATCAAAAATTACAAAAGATACAGGAATTTTTGCAGCCGCTCATCTAACATGTGTTGGTGCTTCAAAGGTAGAGGTTGATGAGGTTGTAAAAGGATATGCGCTAGCTGGGGTGAATAGAATTGTTGCCTTAAGAGGTGATTCACCTGATGGAATTGGAGAAAAATTCATTCCTCACCCTGATGGATATAAAAATGCGATTGAGCTAGTTACGGGAATACAAAAGCTAGGAGATTTTGACATCTCCGTTGCCGCTTATCCCGAAAAGCACCCACAAAGCCCAACTTGGAATGATGATATTGATAATTTGAAAAGAAAAATTGATGCAGGTGCTAATCGGGCAATTACGCAAATGTTTTTTGATAATGATGATTATTGGCGATTTATGGAGAAAGTAGAAAAGGCAGGCATAACTACCCCAATTATTCCTGGAATTCAGCCAATTCATAACTTTACCCAGATTTCTAATTTTGCAAAACGTTGCGGAACTTCGATACCGACTTGGCTAGAGGCTCGCTTTGCGGGCTTAGAAGATGACCCTGAAACCCATTCTTTGGTTGCTGCAGCAGTTGCAGCAGAGCAAGTAACTGAATTGGTTGAAAATGGAGTTAGGGAGCTACATTTTTATACAATGAACCGATCCAACCTTGTTTTGGCACTGGCTCGTTTGCTCGGACAGCGATAAAACTTTTAGTTAGAAGCGTAAACCATTTATATTTACCCTTTTTCTTCACTTTGTTCATTCACTGTGAAAAGCTATACTTGTTGAAAAAACCTCCGATTTTCCATACATATTGGGTTCATATAGCCTGCATTATAACTCTTTGTTAAGAATTAGATGCATTGGCCCCAAAGGAGCGGTATTTATGAAACATAGAACATCAGGTTGGTTTGCTTGGATTAGTCTTGCGCTTATAATTGGCGTGCCGTCTTCAGAGATATTTTTCTCAAAAAACGATAAAAATGATGTAAAAAATATTGCTGATGGGGTGAATAAAAATTCAAATTTACCTGTTTTGTTATTAAATGATAATGAGGAAGAGCCTAAGAAAGACGTTAGTGCTACAAATATTGAAGAACAAGAAATACCAAAACCTCTAGAAATAGTTATTCCAAATGCTCCGCTAGTTTCAGAATCAGCTGTTTCAAAAACACCACTTGGGTCGCCAATCCCGATAGAGTTTAGGTTAGTGGGCGATCAAGAAATTCTTGCTAGTGAAATAAAAGCACAAAAAAATCAAGATACACATACTCGTATTGTTGGTGATTCTGGTATGACAATAGGTTCAAACATAATTGTTGTTGAGCATGAAGTAAAAACAGTTGAAGAAAAGAATATTGTAAATGAGGATATTGGAACTATTAAAGTTGAAAATGGTATTGATGAGGCTTTTTTACTTGCTCAAAAAGAAAATCAAACTGTAGTAGAAATAGCAGAGCCTTTAGTGATTGAAACTACTAATAAGCCTGTTACTTTGGTTAGTCTTGTTGATTTGCAGCCCCAAATTCGCCAAGGTGAGAGAGTAAGCTCTGTTAACGTGATTAGAGTTCCACAAAAGCAAGAATATCAAAGTGTTGGGTTTTATGATTTACTTGCTTCAAATAATGCCTCTAAGGTTGTTCTAGTAAATCAGAATAGCAGACAGAGGCTAGATAGAGCGAATATCCAAGCTGGCGCATCAGGCAATGCAAGTAGATCTCAGTTTTTTGAGGTTGTGCAAACTGGGCAACGCCCGCAAGCATTTATAAGCCATGGCTCATTTATATCACAATTACCAAAAAATCGTGGCTCGGCTAAACGCCTTGATATGGTGAACTAATTTAGTAATATATCCAGCTTTCATGATTTGAATTTTTGCCCTATAAATAAAGTATGAGTTCGTTTTACTCTTAGTTTTAAATTTATAGGTGATTTAAGTGTCTGTTTGGCAAAAAATTTCAAATTTCTTTAGCTCGTTGAGTGATAAATCTGATTTAAAAAAATCATTTTTGCAACTATTTGATATTGGTAATTTTTTGAATGGTGGCAAAGATGCGGCTTTTACTTTGGCTCTTGTTGCTTTATCGGCAAAAATGGCTGGTGCTGATGGGGTTGTAACAAATTCTGAAATTGCTGCATTTAGGGCAAGTGTTGATGTGCCAAGCGGGTCTGAAAAACAAGTTGAACGTTTGTTTGAAATGGCACAAAGCGATGTGGCAGGATATAAAACCTATGCAAAAAAAATCAAAAAACTATTTTTTGACCAACCGCAAACCTTAGAGCATGTTATCGATAGTTTATTCTATATTGCGGCGGCTGATGGTGTAATTCATGAAGATGAGCTTTATTATTTAAAATCTGTGAGCGATATTTTTGGTTTTGATGATAAAAAATTTGAGCAAATCTCTGCCGCCTTTTTGGTTGATGATGATGGAGCAGATCCATATCTTGTGCTTGGCATATCTCCAACGGCTAGCATAAAAGAAATTAAAAGGGTTTATCGTTCTTTAGTTGGTGAGCATCATCCTGATAGGTTAATTGCCAAAGGCGTGCCAAAAGAAATGCTTGAAATGGCCAACGCCAAAATGTCTGCAATTAATGTGGCATATAAGGTGATTTCTAAAACACGTGGGATTTAGTTTTTTTTAATTTTTAACCCCGAACTGCTTGATAGTTTTGGGTTTTGCCATTAAATAATAATCACCAGTTGATCGGATAGTTGCTCTGCATGTTTTTCATGTGGGGAGGAAAGTCCGGGCTCCAAAAAAACACGATGCCAGATAACATCTGGCGGGGGCGACCCTAGGGAAAGTGCAACAGAGAGGAAACCGCCTGTTTTAATAGGTAAGGGTGAAAGGGTGCGGTAAGAGCGCACCGCAGGCTTGGCAACAAGGCTGGCAAGGTAAACCCCATCGGGAGCAAGACCAAATAGGAATGACGTTTTAAGTTTACTTAAAGGCTATGTTTTTTGGTTAGTCATTCGGGTTGGTCGCATGAGGTACTTGGCAACGAGTATCCCAGATGAATAACTATCACGCAAAGAGCAATCTTTGCCTTACAGAACCCGGCTTATAGATCAACTGGTATTTTTTTAGCTATTTTGCCAGTGAGCAAACATATACTAAGCGAGTAAACATATATTGAACGAAGAGTGCCGTACCGTACGTTACGGTACGGCAAATGAAGCTGTTTTTAAGTTTTTGCTTAGTTGGTAAAGGTAGGAGGGTGGAGTTATTTGGGGAGTTTAATTTTTAAAAAGAAGTTATTCTCAACAAAATCTTAAATATCCTCTGTGCAAACTATTGGATAGTTAAATATTCTAAGAAAAAGCCATATTTTATGTCCCCTAACCCGCCTCATATTCCAGTTTTATTAAACGAAGTGCTTGCTGCACTTTTTCCCCTTGAAAATAAAATCATTGTTGATGGAACTTTTGGAGCGGGCGGATATTCAAGAGCTATGCTTGAAAATGGTGCGAGTGTTATTGCAATTGATCGTGATCCTAATGTTGAGCAATATGCTAATAAACTTAAAGATGAATTTGGTGATAGATTTACCTTTTTAAGTGGAAATTTCTCGGATATTGATAGTTTAGTTGATGAAAATGTTGATGCAATTGTGCTTGATATTGGAGTTAGCTCAATGCAACTTGATGAGGCGAGTAGAGGTTTTTCTTTTATGCGAGATGGACCGCTTGATATGCGTATGAGTGCTTCTGGCAGGTCTGCTGCTGATCTTATTAATTCACTTAATGAGCGAGAATTATCAGATATTTTATTTGCCTTTGGTGAAGAAAAAAGGGCAAGGCGAATTGCTAAGGCAGTTATTGACGCAAGAAAAACTCAGTCAATTACAACAACACTAGAGCTGGCAAATATTATTGAAGAAACAATTGGCAAAAACCCCAAGGGAAACCACCCAGCAACAAAGAGTTTTCAGGCACTTAGAATTGCGGTGAATGAAGAATTTAACGAATTAGTGAAAGCTCTTTTTTTTGCAGAGAAGAAATTGCGCTTGGGAGGAGTTCTAGCAATTGTTAGTTTTCACTCATTAGAAGATCGAATTGTAAAAAGGTTTTTTGCTTCAAGCAAAGCAGGCTCACAAGGCTCTCGTCACATGCCTGTGGCGGTTGAGCAGATAGCTAGTTGGAGCAATATTGCTAAGCCAAAAAAAGCGTTAATTGAGGAAGTTGAAAAAAACCCTCGCTCTCGTTCTGCAACTTTACGCTTTGCAACACGTACAGATGCGCCAGCTAGAGAGTTAAATTTTCAAAATCTCGGTGTGCCGCTATCAAAGAGGGGTGCTTTATGATTAGGGGATTAAATATTATTTTGTTAATTGCATGTATTTCATCTCTGGCAGGAGTTTATGCAATTAAATATGAAACGCTAGAACTTGCTAACCAAATAGCAGCCCTTAAAAAAGAAGGTAATAGTTTGAATAATGATATTTCGTTGTTAGAGGCAGATTGGGCATATTTTAATCAGCCATCATATATTGAGCCAGTTGTTCGACGACATCAAGAAAAATTGGAATTGAATATTCTTAATCAAGACCAATTTATCAACATTAATGATATTCCTATGCGAGTTGAGGAAGATTTAGATGATAAAGCCTTAACAGCATTATTTGAGGCATTGGATAGAGGAATTGACCCTATCGCTGTTTTAATTGAGGCAAATAGCCAATGATTGATATTGTTAGAAACAGACATCAAACTATTGAGATTGAAGGAGCTAAAAAAGCTCGAGGGAATCGCACAAAAGCTCGTATTTACTGGGCTATGGCAGTTTTTATTTTGGCATTTATAGTTATTTCTGCTCGTCTAGTTCAGCTTGGATCAAGCGAGTTGAGTTATAACTATACAGGTGTTGAGAGAGATTTGGCCACTGCATCAAGGCCAGATATTCTTGATAGAAATGGCCAAGAAATGGCAATTGATATTAGTGTTCCCTCCTTATTTGCAGAACCTCGCAGAATTATTGATGTTGAAGAGGCGGTTTATAAACTTAGGCAAGAATTACCTCAACTTAATGAAGAGTGGCTGCGAGATCGCCTTACTGGAGATAAGGGCTTTGTTTGGATTGCTCGAGAGTTAACTCCAAAACAACAGACAAGAATTTTACGACTTGGAATTCCGGGGATTGATTTTAGGGAGGAGAGTAAGAGGTTTTTTCCAGCTACAGAAACGGCTGCACATATTCTTGGTGCTGTTAATCGCGATAATCAGGGGATTGCTGGAATTGAGAAATATATTGATGGTGATGACTTGGCTGTTCTGCAAGAAATTGGCTTGGCACGTGGTCGTAAACTTGAGCCAATAAATTTGTCGATAGATATGCGTATTCAACATGCCATGCATGCAGAGCTTGTTGATGCAATTGAGCGTTATGATGCAATTGCGGCTGCAGGAGTTTTGCTTAATATAAAAACTGGAGAAATATTGTCCTTAGTTTCCTTGCCAGACTTTGATCCCAATGATCCATCTTCTGCACTTGAGCCATATAATGGAGTGAAGGGAGCAAGAATAAATCGAATTACTGCAGGTACGTTTGAAATGGGATCTACCTTTAAAACAATTACTTTTGCGGCGGCGTTGGATAGTGGAAAAGTTAATATAACAGATGAGTTTGATGCCACAAAAGGAGTGAAGTTTGGGCGTTTTACTATTACTGATTATCATGGGAAAAAACGCATTTTAAGCGTGCCAGAAATATTTAAATATTCATCAAATATTGGCACAATCAGAATGATGCAGGCTTTAGGGAAAGAAAACTATCGGGCGTTTTTAACAAAATTGGGATTTGATAATGCCTTACCTATCGAATTACCTGAAACTAAAATGAATACTATTGCTGAGAATTTCTCTGACGTTGGGGCGGCAACTGCTTCTTTTGGGCATGGGATAACAGTTACCCCACTGCATTTAGCTTCAGCCGTTGGGGCAATTATTAATGGCGGTAATTATGTTCCATCTACTCTTTTTGTAAGAAGTGAAGAGCAGGCAAAACAGCTTTACCAGCGAGTTATTTCATCACAAACAAGTGCTAAAGTTAGATATTTAATGCGTCTAAATGCACTTGAGGGATCAGCAAGAAAGGCAAATAAAATTGCAGATGGTTATCGTTTTGGCGGTAAGACTGGTACAGCAGAAAAAGTTATAGATAAAAAATATTCATCAGATTTTACTTTTGCGGCATTTGTTTCAGCTTTTCCACTTGAAAATCCAAAATATGCAATGGTAATAATAATTGATGAGCCAAAAAAAGAAAATGAGCAAAGCGGAACTACTGCTGGCTGGAACGCTGGTATGACTTCTGGCAGAATTGTAAAAAGAATTGCTTGGTTGTTAGGAATTAAGCCAGATTTTGATGATAGTATAGATATAAATCTTGTTCCAATAGAATTACGATGAGCCTAACAAGCTCTAAAAACTAGGAGAAACACTTGACTTTTTCATTACCAGATTTGCTTATTGGGTTGGTTGATGCCGATGCAATTGAAGCGGTAAATGTTAACGCTGTTAACTGCAATTCTAGAGAAATAAAACAAGGTGAGGCATTTTTTGCCCTTCCTGGGCTTAGTGCGCATGGCGATGCTTATTGCGCTCAGGCAGTAAAAAATGGTGCAGTAGTTATTATAAGCGATAGAGAAGTTGTGCCTTGCCCCGGAGTTGGGGTTGTTGTTGTGCAGGATGTGCGCAAAGCCTATGCTCAAGCGGCTGCAAAAACATGTGGCAAACAGCCCCAGAATTTAATTGGAGTTACTGGCACAAGTGGCAAAACTTCGGTTGTTTCTTTCATTGAGCAGATTTGGGCTGCAAATGATATTTTGGGTGCTAGTATCGGCACGCTTGGAGTTAGCGTTGGCGACAAAAAAGTTGGCGGTGCGCTAACCACGCCAGATAGTCTTTCGCTTCATAAAAGCCTAGCATTATTAAAAAGCGGTGGCTGCAATCATGTTGCGCTTGAAGCATCAAGTCATGGCTTAGATCAACGCCGTTTAGATGGTTTAAAATTTAATGCCGTTGGTTTTACAAATCTTAGTCGGGATCATCTTGATTATCATGCTGATGAAGACGAATATAGAGAAGCAAAATTACGCTTGTTTCGGGATTTGTTAGCGGGTGATGGTTATGCGGTAGTCAATAGCGATGACCCTGAACATATGCCGTTTATGTTTGCGGCTCTTGATAGCGGTGCAACCTTGCTCACAATTGGTGAAGAGGGTGCTTTTTTTGAAATTAGTGAAGTGAAAATTGAAGGCTTTGGACAAAGGGTGACGGGAAAAATGGTTGGTGAGCCTGTAAGTTTCTTATTGCCATTAGTTGGTCATTTTCAGGTTGATAATGCTGTTATGGCACTTGCCTTGTCTACGCAAGTTGGGGCTGATCCTGAAAAATCTGTTCAAGCACTTAATCACCTTAAGGGTGCAAAGGGGCGACTTGAGCATGTTGGTGAAAAAAATGGTGCGGCAATTTTTGTTGATTATGCCCACAAGCCAGCCGCACTTGAATTGGCATTAGAGGCTTTGAGGCCTTATGTAAAAAATGAGCTGATTGTGGTATTTGGTGCTGGTGGTGATAGAGATAAGGGTAAACGCCCAATGATGGGTGAAATTGCTGCTCGTTTAGCAGATAAAGTGATTATTACAGATGATAATCCTCGCACTGAAAATGCTAGCAATATCCGCAAAGAAATTATGCAAAGCGCAAAAGGTGCAAAAGAAATTGCAGGTAGGGAAGATGCAATTAAAGCTGCAATTGCTGATCTTAAAGAGGGTGATGTGTTGCTAATTGCAGGCAAAGGGCATGAAGAATATCAGATTATTGGTACTAAGAAATTGAAATTTTCTGACCATAATGTGGTGAAATCCGCCATAGAGGCCTAAGAATTGAAACCGCTTTATTCATTGAATGAAATAATTGCTGCAACTGGTGGTGTGGCGCAAAATATTGAAGCAATAAATATTGAAGCAATAAATATTTCCTCAATCTCAATTGATTCTCGTGAGATTGAAAAAAAAGCACTTTATGTTGCAATAAAGGGTGATGTTTTTGATGGGCATGACTTTGTAAAAAGCGCAATTGAAAATGGCGCAATAGCGGCACTTGTTTCGCGAGAAAAAGCTGCCAGTTTAAATGGCTTGCCACTCATAATTGTGCCTGATGCTTTAGAGGGGCTGATAAATATTGCAAGATATGCACGCTCTCGCTCAAATGCAAAAATTATTGCGGTGACTGGAAGTGCAGGCAAAACTTCGACTAAGGAAGTTTTAAAAGAAGTTTTGCAAAATTTTGGCAAAACTCATGCCTCGATTAAGAGTTTTAACAACCATTGGGGTGTGCCGTTAATGTTGGCACGAATGGCACAAGAAATTGAGTTTGGTATTTTTGAAATTGGCATGAATCATGCGGGCGAAATTGCTCCACTTAGCAAGTTGGTTGAACCAGATATTGCAATTATTACTAATGTTGCACCTGCTCACCTTGAGCAATTAGACTCGCTTGAGAATATTGCTAAAGCTAAGGCTGAGATTTTTGATGGCTTAAAAAAATCAGGAATTGCAGTGATTAATATGGATCATGAGCAAAGTGATATTTTGCTCAATAGTGCTAAGAAGGCAGGAATTAAAAAAATAATTACCTATGGGTTCGCAGATGAAGCCGGTGTTAAAATTATTAACAGTAAAGCAAATGCAAAGGGCATGAGTGCGCTTGTTTGTTGGCCAAATATGAAGTTGAATTTAGAAATTTCAAATTCTGGTCGTCATCGTTTAGCTAATGCAAGTGTTGCTTTGATTGTTGTTGGTGAGTTGGGGTTAGATTTTAAAAAATCACTAAAAACTCTAAAGAATATAAGTGATCCGCAAGGGCGAGGGCAGGTTATTAAACTGGGTGATGCAGAAAATCCTCTTACTATAATAGATGAGAGTTTTAATGCTAATCCGCTGTCAATGAGTTTAACGCTTGAAGTATTTAAAGAGATGTCAGCTTTGAATGGTAAAAAAATTCTGGTCTTGGGAGATATGCTTGAGCTGGGTGAAAAAAGCGAAATTTTACACAAACAATTAAAAAATGATGTGCGGGCAGTTGGAGCTGATAAGGTCTTTTTTATTGGACGTTTTATGAGCTCTTTATCTGATGAATTTGAAGGTTTTGGGGTTAGTGCCAAGGCGGATAATTTAAAAGATATACAAAAGACTATCATCAACTCACTTGATTTTGGCGACGTGATTATGGTCAAAGGTTCAAAGGGAACTGGTTTGGCTGGGTTAGTAAAAGAAATTAGCCAAAAATTTACGGTAAAAACTAGTCCTAGGTAATAAAGGAACGAAAAGAATATGTTATATTATCTCTCGCAGTTTAGCGATGTTTTTGGACCATTAAACGTTTTTAGGTTTTTGACCTTTCGCACGGCTGGGGCGGTGATTACTGCGCTTTTCTTTGTGTTTTTATTTGGTCCTAGCATGATAAAATCTTTGAAAATTAAACAAGGGCGTGGTCAGCCAATTCGTGAAGATGGGCCAATTGGGCATTTGCTTACCAAGCAAGGTACACCAACCATGGGCGGATTGATGATCCTTGGAGGCTTTGTTTCTGCAACGCTTTTATGGGCTAACCTTTCAAATCCATATGTTTGGATTGTGCTTTTGGTGACCATTGGTTTTGGTGCTATTGGTTTTTATGATGATTATTTAAAGGTCTCACGCTCCGCTAATAAGGGTTTTAGTGGCAGGTATCGCTTAGCATTAGAGGCAGTTATTGCAGGGATTGCGGTGTTTTTCATTGCACAATTAAGCGAGCCTGCAGTTTCCAATTCAATTTTCATTCCATTTATAAAAGACTGGGCAATAAATTTGGGTTGGTTTTTTATTGCGTTTGGCGCATTTGTGATTATTGCTGCTGGAAATGGGGTTAATTTAACCGATGGTCTTGATGGTTTGGCTATTGTGCCAGTTATGATTGCTGCGGCTTGTTTTGGCCTTATTGCATATCTTGTAGGAAATCAGGTTTTTTCTGATTATTTGTTAATAAATTTTGTCCCCGGAACTGGCGAATTAGCGGTTGTGTGTGGGGCGTTGATTGGTGCTGGTATGGGGTTTTTATGGTTTAATGCACCACCAGCTCATATTTTTATGGGAGATACAGGATCACTCTCATTGGGTGGAGCATTGGGCGCAATCGCAGTTGCAACAAAACATGAAATTGTTTTAGCAATAATTGGCGGTCTGTTTGTTTTAGAAACTGTTTCGGTTATCGTTCAGGTAGTTTCATTTAAACTTACGGGCAAGCGAGTGTTTAAAATGGCACCAATTCACCATCATTTTGAACAAATAGGGTGGAGTGAAAGCCAAATTGTTATTCGCTTTTGGATTATTGCAGTTGTATTGGCACTTATTGGGCTTTCATCTTTAAAATTAAGATAATGAGCGTAAATAATTTCACTCGCCTTTAATTATTTATAGCTTAAGTATGGTTTCATGTTTTCACGTGAGAAAAAAACCCTTATTGCCGAATGGTGGTGGACGATTGATAGGCAATTGCTTGGCGCATTGTTTTTATTGTTAGCCATTGGCATTGCTTTGTCTATTGCGGCTTCTCCAGCAGTTGCCGAGCGGTTAGGATATTCATCTTGGCATTTTGTTTTTAGGCATTTGTTCTTTATTGTTCCAACATCTATTATTTTAATAGGAGCGTCTTTTTTAACTCCACGTTTAGCGGGTTTTGCTGCACTTTTATTATTGTTTGGCTCTTTTGGGCTGTTGGTCTTAACTCCGTTTGTTGGGTTTGAGGCAAATGGAGCAAAACGTTGGATTTTGGTATTTGGGCAATCAGTTCAACCATCAGAATTTATAAAACCAGCATTTGCAATTGTTGCAGCTTGGCTATTTGCACAAAAAATAAAATATGGTAATGTCCCTGGTGGAATTATTGCAAGTATTCTTATGATAATAATTATTATACCAATTATGATGCAACCAGATATTGGGCAATCATTTTTGGTTCTGGCTACATGGGCTGCTTTGGTTTTTTTGTCTGGCATTACTCTTTGGGTAGTTTTTGCTTTATTTGGAGCAGCTTTAGTTTTTGGCTCTATTGCATATTTTTTCTTCCCTCATGTTACAAAAAGATTTAATAATTTTTTTGGTGATGGGACAACTCTAAATTATCAGGTTGAAAAAGCAATGCAGTCAATTTTAGAGGGTGGCTGGTTTGGCCGTGGGCCGGGGGAAGCTATTGCAAAACGTTATTTGCCAGATGCACATGCTGATTATGTTTTTTCGGCAGCAGCGGGTGAATTTGGTATAATATTTTGCATTGTTTTAGTAGCCTTGATTGGTTTTATTGTACTTAAATCTTTAAATAATGCCTATGGACAAAGAGATATTTTTTCACGCTTAGCCGCAAGTGCAATTGCTATTCAATTTGGTTTGCAATCAATAATAAATTTAGCAGTTAACTTAAATCTTATGCCTCCCAAGGGAATGACTTTACCATTTGTTTCTTATGGCGGTACATCAATGGTTGCGATTGCCTTTGGAATGGGAATAATGCTTGCATTGACTCGTAAAAACCCTGCACACAGGTTAAAAAGTGCATTACCAGCTGGTGCAATGGCAATAAAGTAATCACAAGCAAGTAATATGAATTTTAACTAATGAGAAAAAAATGAGCAAATTTGTTTTATTGGCTGGAGGAACAGGGGGGCATTTATTCCCCGCAATGGCTTTGGCACAAGAATTACGCCGAAATGGGCATGAAATTTATTTAATGAGTGATGGGCGTGTTGATGAATTTGGTAAGAGGTTTCCTGCAAAAGAAATTATCGCTATTCCATCGGCAACCCCATCAATTGCAAATCCAATTAAATTTATAAAAGCTGGTTTTACTATACTTGGTGGAGTGTTTATAGCTTATAAAAAACTTAAAAAAATTAAACCTGATGTTGTAGTGGGATTTGGTGGGTATCCGATTTTCCCTTCATTCCTAGCCGCTTCTTTGCTTAGAATTCCGGGTGTTTTACATGAGCAAAATGCCGTGCTTGGGCGAGCTAATAGGGCTTTAGCTCGTTTTGCTAAAGCATTAGCTTTGAGTTTTGAGGTGACATCTTTTGCTGATAAAATTAGCATTGATCAATATGTAACAGGAAACCCAGTTCGTGACCGTGTTGTGCAGGTTGCAAAAACAATTTCTTATTCAAAAATAAATGATAATGATAAAATTCGTCTTTTAATATTTGGTGGGTCGCAAGGGGCAAGGGTTTTTTCTGATATTGTTCCAACAGCTGTTGCAACATTGCCAGATGATCTTCGTAAACGTTTGCAGATTACGCAGCAATGTCGCCCAGAGGATTTAGAGCGAGTTGCGAATGCTTATCGAGAGGCAAAGGTCAATGTAGAGCTGGCAGCTTTTTTTAATGATTTGCCCGAGCGAATGGCGCAATCTCATTTAGTAATTAGTCGGTCAGGCGCATCTAGTGTTGCTGAGCTAACGGTTTTGGGAGTTCCAGCAATTTTAATTCCTCTCCCCGGATCGCTAGATGGAGATCAGGCTAATAATGCAGCATTTTTAGAGGCTAGTGGTGGTGGTTGGTTAGTTGAGCAGGCCTCTATTTCGCCTCTTTCGCTTGGCACACAGCTTAAAGAAATGTTGAGTGAGCCAGAAATGTTATATGAGGCAGCGCAAAAGGCAAAATCACTTGGGCAGCCAAAAGCAGTTGAAAAACTTGCAGATGTTGCCATAAAATATATAAAGCCTGCAAAATAAATAAGGAATATAATTCATGAAAATGCCTCAAGATATTGGCCCTGTCCACTTTATTGGAATTGGTGGAATTGGCATGAGTGGAATTGCAGAAATTTTGCATGGACAGGGTTATACTGTTCGTGGCTCTGATATGAATTTGAGTGCTAATGTAAGACGCTTGCTTGATATGGGGATAGAGGTTGAAATTGGACAAAGAGCAGAAAATCTAAAAGATAGTGCTGTTATTGTTATCTCATCGGCTATTAAAAAAGATAATCCTGAATTAAGAGCGGCTCGTGCGCTTGGTTTGCCTGTTGTGCGGCGGGCTGAAATGCTAGCAGAGCTTATGCGTTTTAAAAATGCAATAGCTATTGGCGGCACACATGGTAAAACAACAACAACCTCACTAGTTGCGGCTTTGCTTGATGCTGGGAATATTGACCCAACAGTTATAAATGGCGGTATTATCAACGCTTATGGCACTAATGCTCGTGAGGGTGCAGGCAAGTGGATGGTGGTTGAAGCAGATGAGAGTGATGGCACATTCATAAAATTGCCTGCAGATGTGGTTGTGGTAACAAATATTGATCCTGAGCATCTTGATTATTATGGAAGTTTTGCTGAGCTAAAAAAAGCCTTTATCAATTTTGTAGAAAATGTTCCTTTTTATGGTTTTGCGGTTATGTGTTTAGATCACCCTGAGGTGCAGGCTTTGGTTGGTCAGATTGAAGATAGGCGAGTTGTGACTTATGGTCAGAACCCGCAAGCAGATGTTCGAATTTGTGACTTGAAAAATGACAATGGGATAAGTCGTTTCTCAATTGAGGTGCGAGATAGAATTACTAAGCAAGAAAAAAGAATTGAAAATTTGGAACTCCCAATGCCAGGGCTACACAATGTGATGAATGCAACGGCGGCGATTGCGGTTGCTTTTCAATTAGGGGTTGGCGAAGAGGAAATTCGCAATGGTTTGAAAAACTTTTCTGGAGTTAATCGCCGTTTTACTAAAACAGGTGAGGTGAATGGTATTACAATCATTGATGATTATGGCCATCACCCAGTTGAAATAGCATCGGTTTTAAAAGCTGCTCGCCAATCTACCAAGCGAGATGTTATTGCTATTGTTCAGCCGCACAGATATTCTCGTCTAAATGATTTATTTGAGGATTTTTCAAGCTGCTTTAATGATGCAGACAGCGTTATTGTTGCACCTGTTTTTGCAGCTGGGGAAAAGCCAATGCAAGGTAGAGGTCATAGAGATTTAGCACGAAATATTCGAGCGTTAGGCCATCGTGATGTTAAAACCATTGAAGAGCCAAAAGAGCTAGCTTCAATCATAGCTAAGCGATGCTCTAAGGGAGATTATGTAGTGTTTTTAGGGGCGGGTAATATCACTCAATGGGCAATGGATTTACCCAAAGAGCTTGAAATATTTCTTGGTGGAGAAGTGGCATGAGTTCATCAGATTTTATAGCTAAATTGGGCGATTGGATTGGCAAAATTCGTGGTCGCCTTACTCCAGATCAAAAAATGTCTGAAATATCATGGTTTAGAGTTGGTGGAGTTGTGCCGTTATTATTCCAACCCGCTGATGAGGAAGATCTAGCTTTCTTTTTAAAAAACTTGCCAAAAGAAATAAAAGTCACAGTGATTGGAATGGGATCAAACCTACTAATTCGTGATGGCGGGCTTGATGGTGTGGTTATTAAACTTTCAGCTAAAGGTTTTGGTGCAATAAAGGTGCTAGAAGATCACCGCATTTTGGTTGGTGCAGCAAACCCTGATGTAAGAGTGGCAAAAGCTGCGGCTCTCGCAGGTATTGATGGCCTAACTTTTTATCGGGGAATTCCGGGGGGGATTGGCGGCGCACTTTACATGAATGCGGGTTGTTATGGGCTTGAAACACGAGATCGTATGGTGGAATTGCGTGGGGTTACTCGCTTAGGTGAAATTGTTAAGATTAGTAATGAGGATATGGGCTATAAATACCGCAAGTCAAACGCTCCTCAAGGAGTGATTTTTACTTCAGCTATATATCAAGGTTTTACTGGTGATCCAGACGAAATGATAAGCCGTATGGAGCAGATAACCGATAGGCGAGAGAAGTCACAGCCTATTAAATCTCGTACTGGTGGTTCAACATTTAAAAACCCTGATGGGTATTCGAGCTGGAAATTAATTGACGAGGCAGGCTGTAGAGGTTTGCAAATTGGCGAAGCGCAAGTATCAGAATTACACTGTAATTTTTTGCTAAACCTTGGTGGGGCAAGTGCTTATGATATTGAGTTATTAGGTGAAACAGTGCGACATCGTGTGCGAGAGAATTCTGGCGTTGAATTGCAATGGGAAATAAGACGAATGGGGAAATTTGAGCCTGAAAATCAGGTGAATGAGTTTCTTGATGGTGAGGTTTTCGTTGGCAAGGTTTAAGCAATGAAGGCACAGCCTGAAAGATTGTACGGGTTAGATTTAGCAAGATTTTTTGCTTTTGCAGGCATGGTGTTAGTAAATTTTCATGTAGTTATCGGTGATGGGTCTGGTGCAAAATGGGCTGAAATATTTCTTCTAACGCTTGAAGGAAAAGCAGCGGCTAGTTTTGTGGTATTAGCAGGAGTTGGGCTTGGAATGGGCTATAGCCTAGCCTCCAATAATTTTAATCTTACGATTTTAAAACGAGCGTTATTTTTATTTGTCATTGGCTTGATAAATTCACTTATTTTCCCAGCCGATATTTTGCACTATTATGCAATATATTTTGTCTTTGCTTTACTGTTGGTTGGGCAATCTAGCCGAGCTATTGCATTGGTAGCGTTGATTTTGCCCATAATCTATGTTGCATTGCTTATGGTGTTTGATTTTGATGCGGGTTGGAATTGGGAAACTTATGAATATGCAAAGTTTTGGACTTTAACGGGGTTTATTAGAAATTTATTCTTTAATGGTTGGCATCCTGTAATTCCATGGCTTAGCTTTTTATTGTTTGGCTTGCTTCTTTCAAGGTTAGATTTAAGTTCAAAGCGAGTGCAAAAGCTAATGATTTTTATTGGTGCTTTCTTGTTGATTGTAGCTTATGGACTGTCTTCATTATTGCAGCCGTTGTTAGCTGGTGAAGATGTGTTTTTAGCTAGTACAGAGCCAGTTCCCCCTATGCCGTTATATATGATTGCTGGAACAGGGGCGGCATCACTGCTCATCGGATTGTGCCTTAGGGCTTATTCGTTTAATTTTATACGTTTTTTCAAACCAATTTCTATTACTGGCAAGCAAACACTAACTCTTTATATTGCCCATATTATCATCGGAATGGGTATTTTTGAAACATTGGGAATGATTAGCAATCAAACTTCGCAAATGGCAGTTTTTTCAAGCCTGCTGTTTATAATTGCTTCAATCATTTATGCCAATATATGGAAGAAGTTTTTCAATGCTGGTCCGCTTGAATGGTTATTGAGAAAAGTTACAGGCTAGGTAAGATAAATGGCAAAAAAAGTTGCAGTTTTAAAAGGTGGTTTATCAGTTGAGCGTGAAGTTTCGCTTGATAGTGGTGCTGCTTGTGCAGATGCTTTGCGCCAAGCTGGTTATGATGTGGTTGAAATTGATGTTGGGCGTGATATTTCCCAAAAGCTGACTGACATTAAGCCAGATGTGGTTTTTAATGCTTTGCATGGTCGTTATGGTGAAGATGGGATAATTCAAGGATTGCTAGAAATTCTTGAAATACCCTATACCCATAGCGGAGTTTTGTCTTCGGCACTGGCTATGGATAAACATCAATCAAAAATTTTGTTTAAGGCAAATGGTATTCCTGTGGCAGATCATATAATTGCTACTCGAGGCGAGATTGCTTCAAAACATATTATGAAGCCGCCTTATGTGATTAAGCCCGTAGCGGAGGGCTCTAGCGTTGGTATTTTTTTGGTGAAGAGCGAAGCTGATTTGCCAATTCAAGAAATTTTGAGTGCTGAGTGGCGAGGGGGTGAAGAATTAATGGTTGAGCGGTTTATTGCCGGTCGTGAGCTAACTTGCGCTGTAATGGGGAATGTTGCACTTGGTGTGATAGAGATAACAACCGATTTGCATTTTTATAATTATGAAGCAAAATATGAAGAAAATGGCTCAAAACACCTACTTCCTGCTCCTGTTTCACAAAAAATTTATGAAAAAATTCAGCAATTAAGTCTAAAAGCGCATGAAGCACTGGGTTGTAAGGGTGTAACACGGGCAGATTTTCGCTTTCATGATGTTGGTAATGATTATGGCGAGCTTGTTTGCTTGGAGATAAACACTCAACCCGGAATGACAAAAACATCATTAGTGCCAGAAATAGCAGCTCATTGTGGGCATGATTTTGTTGAATTAGTTAGTTGGATTGTGGAGGATGCGAGTTGCAACAGGTAGGGCAGAATGGTAATGATATTTCTGCTGTAATAACAAAGCCCAGTGGCATTTCTAACGCCAAAAATAAATCAAATTTAAAACTATCCGTCCGCAAAAAAGGCGTGCCTTTTTTTACGGCCATTAATCAATTTTGGGTGTTGCATAGAAAACTTTTAACACGTTCTTTGTTGGTTTTACTAGTTATTTTGCTGGCAGTTTTTATATTTCAAAGTCGAAATTTTTTGAATAAAGGCGTAGAAAATATAGGCTTCGCATTAAACAAAACATTTGCAGATGTTGGTTTTTCAATAGATGAAATTTCAATTACTGGACAGTCTTTAACGAATGAAACTGATATTGTTAAATCGCTTGGAATAAATGAAAATACGTCAACATTATTATTTAATGTTAAAAATGCACGCTCTTCAATATTGGAGCTGGCATCTGTTTTGTCAGTTAGTGTGCGTAAAACTTATCCCAATAAAATAATAATAAATATTGTCGAAAAAACACCTGTTGCCCGCTGGCGAATTGCAGGAAAAACCTATGTCATAGATTCTACAGGAAAAAAATTAGCTAGCTCTATTGATGGGGCAGATGAGGATTTATTATTGGTTGTTGGCGAGGGGGCTAGTGATGATGCTAACGCTATTGTTCTAGCTCTTAAAAATTATCCAAGTTTAAATGAGGGGCTTTTAGCTATTTCTAGAATTGCTGATAGGCGATGGGATTTAATATATAAAAGTGGGCTGCGGGTACAGCTACCTGAGGTTGGCTTTGTAGAGGCATTGGCTAAATTAACATCTTATCAAGATGAGTATTCATTACTTAATAGAGATTTGTCATTAATTGATCTTCGTATAAATGATGAATTAGTGGTTCGTTTGATAGAACATGAGCAAGATGCCGAAATAGCACAATAACTTAAAAAAAATAGATGAGTGAATTGAGTAGAAATGATTAGTAGTTCAATGACTGCCAGACTTAAACCAGTACAAGCTGGGCAATCAAAATTAGTGTCTGTCATTGATATTGGTTCAAGCAAGATAAGCTGTATTGTGGCACGATTAACTCCTCGTCCTGAGGGGCGTTCTTTGCGTGGGCGCACACATGCAACGCAAGTGATTGGTTTTGGTTATGGTAAATCAAGGGGAATTAATAGTGGTGTAATCAGTGATCTTAATCTAGCTGAGCAATCTATTCGCTCGGTTGTGAGTATGGCTGAAAAGCAAGCTGGGCTAACAATTGAATCTATTATTGTGAATATCAGTGCTGGAGAATTAGGGTCGCAAACTTTTTCTGCCTCTGTTTCGCTAGGAGGGTTAGAGGCCGAAAAAGCAGATATTGCTAAAGTTTTAAACTCAGTGAATAAGGCTAGTGTTCAAAAAGATCGCTCAATTATCCATGCTCTTCCTATTGGTTTTTCACTTGATGGACAAAAAGGGGTGCTTGACCCAATAGGCATGGTAGGTGAGGAACTGGGCGTTGATGTTGCGGTGATAAGTGCAAAAACCCTGCCAATGCGAAATATTGAGCTGGCTCTTAATCGATGCCATATACAGGTGCAAGCATTTGTTGCAACACCTTATGCTAGTGCTTTGTCTACAATGGTTGATGATGAGGCGCAACTTGGCGTTGCTTGTATTGATTTTGGCGGTGCAACAACAAGCGTTAGCGTTTTTAGTGAAGGGAAAATGGTTTTTTGCGATTCAATAGCAATAGGTGGAGATCACATAAATCAAGATATTGCTCATGCGCTTTCAATTAGTATTGCTGATGCGGAACGAATAAAAACTGTTTATGCAAGTGTGTTACCAGGGCAGTTAGATGAGCGTGAGTTGATTGCGATAAATCCAATTGGCTCTTTAGAGGGTGAAGCCCCTGCCGCAATTACAAGGGCGGTGTTAAATAAGATTGTGCGTCCAAAAATTGAAGAAATATTACAAACTGTTCGGGATCGTTTGATATTTGCAAAAATGATGGATGTATCAGGCAGAAGATTTGTGCTTAGCGGTGGCGCAAGCGAATTGACTGGGTTGTCTGAAATGGCAAGGCGTATTTTGTCACGGCATGTGCGAATTGGCCGCCCACTTGGAATTGCAAGTCTTCCTGTGCAGGCAAAAGGAGCGGCTTTTGCAACTATTGCAGGAATGCTAATTTACCCACAAATTAGCCATCATGAATATATTGCATCAAATTTTGGTCGTTCTTTGAGATTTGAAAATAATTATTTATCTCGTGTTAGTAATTGGTTATCTAAAAGTTTTCATAAATCAAATTAATAAAAATATAATTCTTATGGTTTTTTGTTATTAATAAATTTCAAAAAAATTGTCCTAAAAAGCTACTTAGTTAATAAAAACATTAAAATTGTTAGCTTTGAGTTAACGAATTTAAGCGTAAATTAGAGCTTAATAATGCTTTCCTTAAGAGGCCAAAAAAATGAAAATTAATCTTACCATTCCCGACATGCAAGAACTTAAACCTCGTATCACTGTATTTGGAGTGGGCGGAGCTGGCGGTAATGCTGTTAATAATATGATTGAATCTGGGCTTGAAGGGGTGGAGTTTGTTGTTGCAAATACAGATGCGCAAGCACTCGCACTATCTAAGGCCGAGCGCATTATTCAGCTTGGTGTTACTGTTACTGAAGGTTTAGGTGCTGGTTCGCACCCAGAAGTTGGGCGTGCGGCGGCTGAAGAAAGTTTTGATGAAATAAACGATCACCTTAGTGGTTCGCATATGGTGTTTATAACCGCTGGAATGGGCGGCGGAACGGGAACGGGTGCTGCTCCGGTTGTAGCACGTGCTGCTCGTGAGCAAGGTATTTTAACAGTTGGTGTTGTTACCAAGCCCTTTCAGTTTGAGGGTAATCGCCGTTTGAGACTTGCCGAAGAGGGAATTGACGAATTATATCGTCATGTGGATACATTAATTGTTATTCCAAACCAGAATTTATTTAGAGTTGCAAATGAGAAGACAACTTTTTCAGATGCCTTTTCTATGGCTGATGAGGTTCTTTTTTCAGGGGTTGCTTGCGTAACTGACCTGATGACAAAAGAAGGGATTATCAACCTTGATTTTGCTGATGTTCGCTCTGTTATGCGTGGTATGGGTAAGGCCATGATGGGAACAGGCGAGGCAAGCGGTGATGATCGTGCAAGTCATGCGGCAGATGCAGCTATTTCAAATCCGTTGCTTGATGATGTCTCAATGCAGGGCGCACGAGGGTTGATTGTTTCAATTACTGGTGGTCATGATCTTACTTTGCACGAGGTTGAAGAGGCTGCTGGGAGAATTCGTGAGCAAGTTGATGCAGATGCTAATATTATTCTTGGGGCAACTTATGATGATAAGTTGGAGGGCTCAATTAGGGTTTCTGTTGTAGCAACTGGCACTGACGCAGCTATGGTGCAAGCCATGGATCCAGTTCAACCAAGTGTTGAACGCACTATCACTGTTGACAATGCAACGATTAAGACTAGCAACGACCAAAGAAATATTGAGAACCAAGCAAAGAGTGCCGTTTCAAACGCTATAAATACTCAGCAAGATAGAACTTCTGCTAATAGCTTTGAGAGTGATGGGGTGGTTGTTGAGCCATATGTTCCCAGCTCGACCCCATCAAAATCAGTAGATGAAATACCAATGATGAGAGAAGAAGAGCTGCCAAAAGTTCACATTCCTTCAAAAGCCATTAGGCCTGAGGTTTCTATTCGTAAGCCAAGGGTAGAGGAGCTTGCACAGGTTACTAGAAATGAAACTGTTCAAGAGCCTGTAAATACTCCTCGTGCGATGTTTAAACGACTTGCATCAAATGTGGGTCGCTCTTTAATGCAAAAGCCTCAAGTGGAGCAAGAAGCTCAAAAGAATCAGGCTGATGATGCTGCGGCAAGAAATGCTATTGAAGCAGGTGCTGGAATGGCTTCTCGTAGAGCAAATAATGGCGCAGTTGGGAAAATGGACATGCATGGCCGTGCAAATGAGCAACAGTTTCAAAAAGAAAATGCACAAATGCGAAAAGATCACCAAGAAATCCCGTCTTTTTTGCGTAAACGTAGCTAAAAACTAAAAAAAAGTGGTAATGATTAACCGACGTGGCTTTCGCGTCGGTTTTTTTTGGTATATAGAAGCAAAAGAGTTTTTTATTTTTGGGGTGAAAATCTGAATGCACAGCCTATCAGCAAGACAGTGTACAATAGCAAGTATAGTAAATTTTAGCGGTATTGGTGTTCACTCAGGACTGCCTGTTAATCTTTCAATTGAACCAGCTGCATCGAATAGTGGTATTAAAATTTGCCGCATTCTTGATGATGGAAGCAGATCCAAACCCTCAGATGTTCATTATTCTAAGATATTGAGTACAAATCTTTGTACCAAAATTGATTTAGGAAATTCAATTAGTGCCGCTACGATTGAGCATGTAGTTTCTGCTCTTAGTGGGCTTGGGGTTGATAATGCTTTAATTGCGCTTAATGGTGCTGAATGTCCTATCTTAGACGGTAGTGCAATGCCTTTTGTGCAAGCAATTGTTGATTGTGGTTTAAAAATTCTACCTGAAAAACGTAAATATATTAAAATTTTAAGATCTGTAAGAGTTCGCAACAATGATGCTTTTGCAGTTCTAGAACCTTATAATGGCCGAGCACTTGATCTTGAAATAGATTTTGATAGTCCTGTGATTGGTCGCCAAAGAATGATTTTTGATTGGACTCCAAGGCAATATGTTGAAGATGTTGCTAAAGCTCGAACATTTGGGTTTTTGACTGATGCAAAAGCATTACGTCAGTCTGGTCATGCGCTTGGTTCATCATTAGAAAATTCAATTGCGGTTGATGATAATGAAATTTTAAACCCTGAAGGCTTGCGTTTTGATGACGAATTTGTTCGTCATAAATTACTTGATGCGATTGGCGACCTTGCGTTAGGGGGCTTGCCAATATATGGGAAATTTAGATCATTTAAAGGCGGGCATGGGTTAAATGCCCTTGTTTTATCTAGCCTATTTGCGAATGAGGAAAATTTTGAGATTGCGAATGCAGATGAATTGCCGCTTGACTTTGATGCTCTGGATGATCTTCCTGATGGGTTGAATGTAGAATCATATTTGCGTTCTGTTGGATAAATAATTACGCCTTATTTTGATGTCATTGTGATTTCTTAATAAAGAGCGAAATAATAAAAGTAGGGTTTCTTGTGGTTTTTGATATATTTATGACTGTCATTTCTAGATTTTTACGTGTTTTTATTATTATTTTAGCTGTGCTTAGTCTTAGTGCTTGCTCTGGTTTTAATTTATTTGGCCCAAAAAAAATAACTGAAGAAGAAATTATTGCTCCAGAAATATTATATCAAACTGCACTTAATGATATGGATCGTCGGTATTTTAAAGCGGCGTTAAAAGGGCTTGAAAAATTAGAACGCCAGCACCCATATTCTGATTATGCTGAAAAAGCTAAATTGATGACTGTTTATGCTAATTTTAGAACTGGCAGATACCCAGATGCTATTTTAGCAGCAGATCGATATTTGGCTCTATATCCATCTTCAAAAGAAGTGCCATATATTCTATATCTTAAGGGAACTTCTTATTACGCTCAGATTAAAGATATTACTCGTGACCAGCAATTAG
The DNA here is from genome assembly GCA_027066315.1 of Hyphomicrobiales bacterium. Taxonomy (GTDB): domain Bacteria; phylum Pseudomonadota; class Alphaproteobacteria; order Rhizobiales; family Devosiaceae; genus S141-66. The sequence continues at coordinate 8,421 of JAMONZ010000043.1, read as the reverse complement.
CTCAAGATGCAATTGATAGTTTGCAAATGCTTGTCGATAATTATCCAAATTCAAAATATACTGAAGATGCTCGTGAAAGCCTTCGTGTTGCTTACGATCAGCTAGCTGGTAAGGAAATGTCTGTTGGGCGTTATTATTTAGGTAATAAGCAATATAGTGCAGCAATTAATCGTTTTCGTACTGTTGTGCAGAAACACCAAACTTCAACCCATATTGAAGAAGCTCTGTTTCGCTTAGTTGAGAGTTATTTAGCACTTGGTTTGGTTAATGAAGCTAGGACATCGGCAGCTGTTTTAGGGCATAATTATGCCTCTTCTACTTGGTATCAGTCTGCTTTTACTTTATTACAAAAGCAAGGTCTAAGCCCAGAACTTGTTAATAAAAGCCTGTTTGAGAGTGACGCAAATGGCTAAACCCTTTTTTGAAGGTTAGCCATGTTAAACGCCTTATCAATTAAAAATATTGTTTTGATTGACCGCTTGGATTTGGAGCTATCAAGTGGGCTAAGTGTGCTTAGCGGAGAAACTGGGGCAGGTAAGTCTATTTTGCTTGATGCACTAACTTTGGCTCTTGGGGGCAGAGGTGATAGCTCCTTGGTTCGCAAGGGAGAGCAGAGCGGATCTGTTATTGCGGAGTTTTTTTTATCCCTTTCTCACCCTGCACAATTGATCTTAAAAGAAGCAGAGCTTGAGTTTGATAAACAGCTTATATTAAAGCGAGTGCAATATATTGATGGGCGCACTCGCGCTTTTATTAACGATCAACCTGTTTCGGCTTCGTTACTTAAAAAAATTGGCTCACTAATTGTTGAAATTCATGGGCAGCATGATGATAGGGCTTTAATTGATAGTGCAACTCATCGCAATCTACTTGATGAATTTGGAGGCTTGGAAAAAGAAGTCTTGTTGGTTTTTAACGCCTTTAATGGGTATGAAAAAGCCCAGTTATCGCTTGACCTATTGCGTGAAAAAATTGCTAAAGCGGCAAGTGATGAAGAATATGCAAAATTTGCAATTGCAGAATTATCTGCTCTTGCAGTAGAGCTTGGTGAAGAAGAGGTTTTGAGCAAACATCGTCAGGCTTTAATGCAGTTAGAAAAAATTGCAGGTGAGGTTAGTGATGCTGATGAAATACTCAATGGGTCTGGCTCTCCAAGCAGCGCGCTTGCTTCCTTAATGCGACGATTAGCTAGAAAAGATGATGGTGAGGGAGGTTTATTTGCGCCTGTTCTTGAGGCATTAGACAACTCGCTTGTTGCGCTTGATGGCAGCATTGAGGCGTTAGAAAACCTCAAGAGAGAAATGGAATTTGAGCCATCAGATTTAGAGAATACTGAGGAGCGTTTATTTGCTTTAAGAGCAATGGCAAGAAAGCATGAATGTTTATGTGATGAACTTCCGCAAATTTTAGAGCAATATAAAAAGCAGCTTGAAGAAATTCAAGATGATGAAAATACACTTGCAAAGTTAGAGTTGGCTAAAGAAAAGGCGCATGCTGCTTATGTAAAGATAGCATCTAGTTTAAGTGAAGCACGTAATAAAATAGCAAAAGAACTTTCCAATGCTGTTGGCAAAGAATTACCAGACCTTAAACTTGGATCGGCAAAATTCATTGTTGAGCATAAAATTAATAATGAGCAAATAACGCCAAATGGATATGATAATATTGCTTTTCATGTGCAGACAAATCCGGGGACAAGCGCAGGGCCGATGATGAAAGTGGCATCGGGAGGTGAATTGTCACGTTTTCTTTTGGCACTAAAAGTTGTTTTAGCTGATCGTGGTTCTGCGCCCGTACTAATTTTTGATGAGATTGATAGTGGGGTAGGTGGTGCGGTTGCTGATGCGATTGGGAGGCGGCTGGCTCGTTTGTCAAAAAAAGTGCAGTTAATATCAGTAACCCATGCGCCGCAAGTAGCAGCTAGAGCAAAAAGTCACTTATTGATAGAAAAGCTAATTGATAAAAAAAGCAAAACTGTTCGAACATTTGTTCGTGAACTTGATGAGAAGCAAAAGAGTGAAGAAATTGCTAGAATGTTGGCAGGGGCAAATATTAGCGATGAAGCAAGAGCGGCCGCAAAGCGACTTATTTCTGAGGTTGATTGATGCAAAAAGATATTGGCGAACTTGATAGCGATGAAGCAAAAATTGAACTTGATAGATTGCATAAACTTCTTGCAGAGGCTGATATTGCTTATCATGCAAAAGATGCCCCTAAAATTGATGATGCAAAATATGATGCACAAAAAATGCGTTATTTTTTAATAGAAGAAAAATTTCCACTCTTAAAGCGTAATGATAGTCTAGCAGAAAAAGTTGGTGCGCCGATTGCGAGCGGTTTTTCTAAAGTTGTGCATTTGCAACCGATGCTCTCATTAGGAAATGCATTTAATGAAAAAGATGTGGTTGATTTTGTTGAACGTGGTAAAAAGTTTTTCAAACATGATAAGGGGCTAGAGCTTGCTTTTACGGCCGAGCCTAAAATTGATGGGGTTTCTGCTTCGCTTCGATATGAAAATGGGGTTTTTGTTCAGGGTGCTACTCGTGGAGATGGCTCGATTGGTGAAGATATTACTGAAAACCTTAAAACTATAAAAGAAATTCCGCATTATTTATTGGGTGAGGGTTATCCTGATGTGATAGAAATTCGAGGCGAGGTTTATATTAGCCATGATGATTTTGCAGCTCTTAATAAGAGAGCAAAAGAGGCAGGCGAGCAGACTTATGTTAACCCACGAAATATTGCAGCTGGCTCGCTTCGCCAGTTAGATGCGAATGTCACTGCAAAGCGAAATTTGAAGTTTTTTGCTTATGCTTGGGGTTTTATTTCTGCTCCTTTTGCTTCTTCTCAATTTGAAGCGGTACAGAAATTACATGAATGGGGTTTTGAAATAAATCCGCTTATGGCAATATGTAAAAATTCACAAGAAATGATAAGTCAGTATCACCTTATTGAAGAGCAAAGAGCAACTCTGGGTTATGATATTGATGGTGTGGTTTATAAACTTGATGACCTTGATTTACAGCAAAGATGGGGTGCGGTTGCACGTGCGCCACGCTGGGCAATTGCTCATAAATTTCCAGCTGAGCAGGCTAGCACAATTGTTGAGGCAATAGACATTCAGGTGGGGCGTACAGGTGCGCTTACACCAGTTGCACGCCTAAAACCTGTTACGGTTGGTGGCGTGGTAATTACTAATGCAACATTGCATAATGAAGATGAGATCAAGCGAAAAGACGTGCGCATTGGTGATACGGTAGTTGTGCAACGGGCTGGGGACGTTATTCCACAAATTGTTAAAGTGATTCTGGAAAAGCGTCCAAGTGGCTCTATTCCTTATGATTTTCCTGATAGATGCCCAGTTTGTAAGTCAGAGGCAATTAGAGAGATTGACCCTAAGGCTGGTCAAAAAGACGTAGTGCGCCGATGCACAGGTGGGCTTGTTTGCCCTGCACAGGCTAAGGAAAATCTTAAGCATTTTGTTTCTCGTAATGCTTTGGATATTGATGGTTTGGGCGAAAAACAGGTTGAGATGTTTTTTGAGCAGGGTTTGATTGAGCATGCTGCGGATATTTTTACGCTTGAGGGAAGGGATAAAACAAACCTTACTCCTTTGCGAAATAAAGAGGGATTTGGAAGTAAGTCTGCGAGTAAACTTTTTGAAGCAATAAAAGCGGCTAGAACACCAGAATTACCAAGGTTTATTTTTGCGCTTGGCATACGACATGTAGGAATTTCTAATGCGACATTATTTGCAAAAACTTATGGTAGTTTTGAGGAGTTTGAGAGGGCAGCAATTGCTGCTAATACTAAAGAAAGCGAAGCCTATTTGCAGCTTTTATCAATTGATGGAATTGGACAAACGGTTGCAAATTCAGTTGTTACATTTTTCCATAATGAAAAAAACAAAAAGGCACTTGGTGAATTATTAAAGCAGGTTAAACCGCAAAACTATGTTTTAAAAATAAAGAATGATAACCCAGTTGCTGGCAAAATAATTGTATTCACTGGCTCATTAGAAAAAATAAGCAGAGCTGAAGCAAAAGCACAAGCCGAGCGAATGGGCGCAAAAGTTTCTGGCTCGGTTTCTTCTAAAACCGATATTGTTGTTGCGGGCGAAAAGGCAGGTTCGAAGTTAAAGAAGGCACAAGATTTAGATGTGCAGATTTTAAATGAAAATGAATGGCTGGAGTTGGTTGAGAAGGTTTAATTTATTGTTGGCTAAAACTCTAAATCGCCTTTGTTGCTTGTTTTAGCCATTCTTTTTCGTCACCATTTAAAAACGGGCTGATTTCTTTGCGCACCCTGTTATGATAATCATTTATCCACTTCACTTCGTCTTTTGTGAGTAATTTATTATCAATTAGACGAGTATCGATTGGAGCAAGAGTTAAAGTTTTAAACTCAAGATAATCTTTTGCAACTTTGCTTTTTATCACTGTGATAAGATTTTCAATGCGGATACCATATTCTCCCTCTTTATAATAACCAGGCTCGTTAGAAACTATATGCCCCTCTTCAAATACACTATTTACTCTACGTGAAATGCCGATTGGCCCTTCATGAACTGATAGGAATGCCCCAACTCCATGGCCTGTCCCGTGTGAATATGTCACTCCATCTTGCCACAAAAATTGTCGTGCTAAAATATCAATATCCCCGCCAGTTGTGCCTTTGGGAAAACGCAATCTGGAGATGGCGATCATGCCTTTTAGCACTCTTGTATATTTGTCTTTTTGCTCATTACTTGCAGAGCCGCAAAATAGTGTTCTGGTAATATCGGTAGTCCCAGATAGATATTGCCCACCGCTATCAACAAGCATTAATTCGCCATAATTTAGAATGCGGTTTGATTTTTCACTTACCCGATAATGCACAATTGCTCCATTTGCTCCTGCGCCTGAAATAGTATCAAAGCTATTATCTACAAGTGATTTTTCCTCACGCCTATATTCTTCTAATTGAATGACAATATCAATTTCGCTTAATTTGCCTGATGGTGCATTTTTATCAAACCAACAAAGAAATTTTGCCAATGCAATTCCATCAAGCCTATGCGCTTGTTTCATGCCATTAAGTTCAGCTGTATTTTTTATTGCTTTCATTGCTAAAATTGGATCGGGTTTATTGCACAATTCTGATGCAGATTTATTAAGTATTTTTGCAATGGCATAGGGGCAAGAAATTGAGTCAATCCAAATGCTTGCCCCACTCTTCCCAAGCTCTTTAAGAGAATTAGAAAACTCATCTTTTGGCAATAAATGGGCTATGGCATCAAGTGCTGTTAGGCTGTCATGGTTTATCTGCTCTTTAGCTAGAAATATCGTTGGTGTACCAACAACTGGGATAATTGCAAAACTAAGTATAATTGGTGTGTTGGGAATATCTCGGCCACGCATGTTAAATAACCAGCAAATAGATTCGGGCAGGGTTAGCACAATATTATCACATTTTTGAGTTGCAAGTTTTTGTTGCAAGTCAGCGAGTTTTTCGCTGGCAGTTTTGCCTGATCGTTTAATATCCAAAAACTCAATTTTAGAAGCAAAAGGTTCTGGCCGTTTGTATTCTTGCTCATTTTGCCATATTTTATCAATTGGGTTTTTTATAGCTTTTAGCTTAATATGGGATTTGAGTTTTTCTTTTAACTCACCAATTTCTTTTGGGCTATGCAGCCAAGCATCAAACCCAATAATAGTATTTTTTTTGATATTTTCTTTAATCCATTTAGCAATATTTGCTGGAGGAGTTTGAGTAATTTCAAAAATCTCATTATCTGTTTGTTTTGGTGCTTGTAGCGTATAACGGCCATCAACAAATAGTGTAGCTTTTTTTGATCCAACAATTGCCATTCCTGCTGAGCCAGTGAAGCCAGAAATATATGCTAGCCGTTCATCGCATTCTTGCACGGCTTCGCCTTTATGAATATCTGATCTAGGAATAAGGAATGCACCAATCTTGGCTTCTTTTAAATTTTGTCGCAAAAGTTTAATTCTAGGAGCAATTAAATTTGGGCTTGAAGCATCGCTAAAATTTTGAAAACTTGACTTTATCATCTCGTATTTCTTTTGTTTTAATATTTATTAATTATGGTATGCGTTTTTTGCATGGCTCATTTGAGCGTTTACGGCTAACTCAAATGAATTCAATCATCTATATTGCTATTCATCAAGATAGTTAAATAAATATTTAGCTAAGAGTGGAGAAGAATGATGAATAGTAAAAATTTTTTCATAAACGCTATTAACAATATGGTTGAGGGTCGTGAACGTAGAGTTAGAGGCGAAATTGCTCAATATCGCAAACTAATGAGAATGAATAAAGACACTCTATAATTTAGAGTTTCTCTAAAATCAGAATGGCCCATTCGCCTCTGATAATTCGCTTTTTAAGCGAAATGCCTTGTTGCTTATAGGCGGATATTACACTATCTGCCTGTGCAACAAGAATTCCCGATAATATGAGAATTGCACCTTTAATGCAAATTTTTCCAATATCTAGGGCTAATTCTTCTAAAGGCTTGGCCAAAATGTTAGCTACAATCAAGTCATAGGGTGCAGCGTCTGTAATATTTTTATGGTTTGCACCAGTTGCCTCAATTGCATTAATAAACTGGCTTACCTCATTAATTTTTGCATTTTCATTAGTAATTTGTACTGCAATAGGGTCAATATCACTTGCAATGATTGTTTTGTTTAATCTCTTTGCAAGTGCAATGGCCAGCACCCCCGTTCCTGTACCTATATCTAGGATTGCTTTAGGGCTTTTTGCTTTTAGGGTTTCATCTATTGCCTCTAAGCAACCAGAGGTGGTTTCGTGATGGCCAGTGCCAAATGCTTGTGCGGCATCAATTTTTATTTCTGTAAGGTTGCTTGGGATATGGTCATCATTATGGCTACCATAAACATAAAAACCGCCAGCAATTACCGGTTTTAAGCCCTGTAGTGATTTTGATACCCAATCAATTTCCATATCAATCTCTTGCGAAGAAAAATTTACCTTGCCGCCAAGAATTTTGCTAGCTAATTTATTGAACGCCTCAATATCTGGTTGTTTATCGCAAGATGCTTCAAAAACCCATTCACCATTTTCATCTTCAAATGCGCTGGCATTGAGTGCAAGATTTTCGTCCTCCATAACGGCATCTACCAAAGCAAAGGCTTGGTCTTGTGTTAGAGGTTTATTGATGGTGTTTTTATTCATTTTTCTTTTGGCTCTTTTTGCACAAAAATATCTTTGGATAATTATAGCTTAAATTTGAAAGAAAATACCAAACTGATTATTTATATGGTTAAATGGGGTTTTATCTTTATTAAAAGGCATGAAATTGAATATTAAACAAGCGCATGAACGAATTATCATTTTTGATTTAATTCGTGGTTTAGCAATTATTGGTGTGGTGATTTATCATTTTGCATTTGACTTGCGCTTGCTTGAATTTATTCAAATTGATGTTACACAAAATATATATTGGGTAGCTTTTGCACGCATTTTGGCTGGTAGTTTTTTGGCACTCACTGGTATTTCCCTTGTATTAGCACATGTAAATTATATGAAATGGGATGCGTTTTTTAGGCGGTTTTTTATCATTGCTGGGGCGGCATTAATTATCTCAATAGTGACCTATTATTCTTATCCTGATATGTTTGTATATTTTGGTATTTTGCACGCAATTGCACTATTTTCACTATTAGCATTGCCCTTTTTAAGGCTACCATTGTTAATTGTTTTTATCAGTGCGTTATTAGTTTTGATCTTGCCATTTATTTTTGACAATGAAATTTTTAATCAAAAAGAATTATCATGGATTGGCTTTTGGCAAGTCCCCCCATTTACGGCTGATTTAGTACCTATTTTCCCAGCTTTTAGTGCGACTCTTGTAGGAGTATTCTTGGCTAGGATTTTAATAAAAATGAACATGCTTGAGCGTTTAAGTAATGTTTTACCAAAAGGAGTATGGGTAAATATTTTAAAACAAGCAAGCAAGTGGAGCTTGGTTATATATTTAGTCCATCAGCCAATATTGCTGGGTATTCTTTACCCTATAGCGGCTTTAGTTAAATCAGATGAATTGCCAAAAGATCAGGCTTTTTATGGTGCGTGTTTTTCTAGTTGTTTGGAGATGGGAGAAAAAGCTACAACCTGTAAAAGCTATTGTTTATGCTCGCTTGAGCAAGTAGAGCAGGGCGATTTATGGGATATAATAAACATGCCAATTTTGACAAAAGAGCAGAACCAATCGATTTCTTCAATTTCAAATCTATGTTTGGCTATGCAGGGCGAATAAATCTATTGAATACGATACCAAATTTCACTACTGCAAATAACTCCCATAAAAGCACAGCCAGTTAATTTTATTTGATTGTTATTTAATAACTCAATTTTTCCTTTATAGGTTTTGCCATCTTCTGGATTATAGACATG
>JAMONZ010000042.1 GCA_027066315.1 Hyphomicrobiales bacterium | reverse complement strand
TGACGCAAAAAGTCCACAGCTTCACGTAACTCTGATACAGCATCCATTGGGGTTTTTCCTGCCTCTCGTGAAAGTGCTGCAAAAAACTCTCCATAATTCTCTTCAAACAATTCAGAAGCCTTAATAAGGATAGCTGCACGCTCAGATCTTGAATGTTCACTCCACTCACTTGCCGCCTTTATCGCAGCAATTGTATCATCTACATTTACCTCTATAAGCTGGCCAATTTTATCATTTTTATCATTTGGGTTGGTCAATTGTTTTGGAGTTTCCCCTTTAAAGGGAATTGCCAATATAGGTTCTGCTTTCCATTGATGGGTTTTAAAAATATTACGAGCGGTTTCGATTTTATTTAGATCGCTTACATCGTGCAAATCCCAGCCTAGTGAATTTTTTCTTTGTGGCATATATAGTTCACTAGGATTACGAAGTGAGGGGTTATTCTTATTTTTAGCCAATGCTAATAATTTAAAAGGGTCAGCAGCGACATCTTGGGCAGGGATTGTTTTGTCGACAATCTGATTTACAAATGATGAATTTGCACCATTCTCCAACAAACGACGAACAAGATAAGCTAGCAGGTCACGATGAATTCCAACGGGTGCATAAATACGGCAGCGTGTCCCCTCGCTATTATGGATAACTTGATGCAAGGCTTCACCCATTCCGTGAAGTCGCTGAAATTCAAAGCATGATTTATCTTTAGCTAGCTCAAGTATAGCGCAAACAGTATGTGCGTTATGAGTTGCAAATTGCGGGTAAATGCGATCTGTTAAGCTAAGCAGTTTTTTTGCACAGTATAAATAAGATACATCTGTTGCCGCTTTTTTGGTGAAAACTGGATATTGTGAGAGCCCTTCAACTTGCGCCCGTTTAATTTCGCTATCCCAATAAGCACCCTTAACAAGACGGATCATAATTTTACTATCAAGTTTTTTTGCGAGAGAATAAAGCCAATCAATAACATGTATTGCTTGTTTTGAATATGCCTGCACAACAACGCCAAAGCCATTCCACCCTTTAAGACGTTCATCGCTTAGCACTGCCTCAATAACATCTAATGATAAATCAAGACGCTCTGATTCTTCGGCATCTATATTAAGACCCATGTTAGCTTGTTTGGCTTGCAAACATAAATCAATTACGACAGCGACTAACTCACTCATAACTCGTTTTTTTTGAGCAACTTCATAACGAGGGTGCAAGGCAGATAACTTGATTGATATTCCGGGATTATCGTAAATATTTTTAGAGGTTGAATATTTCCCAAGTGCGCTTATTGATGATTTATAGGCCGCTGTAAATTCATCTGCATCGTTTTTTGTGAGTGCAGCTTCGCCAAGCATATCATAGGAATATGTATAACCTTGTTTTCTCCAGCTTGTACCATTCTTAATTGCTTGTTCAATGGTTTCTCCTAGCACGAATTGCGTCCCTAAAATTTTCATTGAACGTTTGATGGCAATGCGAATAACTGGCTCGCCTAAACGATTTACCAAATCTTTTAAAAGGTTAACAACCCCCTCAGACTTGTTGAGGATTTTTCCACTAAGCATTAGTGCCCAAGTTGAGGCATTTACAAGAGAAGAGCTGGACTTGCCTAGATGATCTCCCCAAGAAGAAGGGGCAATTTTATCTTCAATTAGCTCATCAATTGTTTGGTCATCTGGTACTCGTAATAATGCCTCAGCAAGACACATTAATGCAATACCTTCATCAGTTGAGAGGCCATATTCAACTAGGAATGCCTCCATCATTGTGGGCTTAGAATGTGACCTGATATTTTCTACACATTCTTTAGCTCGCACTACTGTATTTTCACGTGTTAATTCATCAATATCAATCTTTTGCTGGATTAACTCAATAATTTTTACATCATCAATCAAATAAGCGGATCTAATTTTGTTTCTGATCTCAGCTAGTTTACTCATTATATTGATCTCCAATTTAAACTTACGGTTTTATTCTAAAATTAACATAGTTTTACCATTGGATCAGAAGGTAGATATTTTTATTATATTGATTTTAAAGGAAAAATTATTTAATATATTATAATTAAAAGGAGAAAATATGCTAAACACTCAAATTGACAATACAATTGACCGTTTTGACCGTTTAATTTTAGATATTCTCTCAAGGGAGGGCCGTCTTTCAATTACAGACCTAGCTAAACGAATTAATCTGTCTAAAAGCCCTACTCAAGTACGTTTCAAACGTTTGTGTAATTTGGGATATATTTCAGGATTTCGTGCTGTTTTAAATCCACAAATTCTTAAACGAGAGCATGTATCTTTTACTGAAGTGAAATTATCAAATACTACTGAAAAAGCCCTAAAGAGCTTTAATAAGGAGGTTTGGAAAATCCCTGAAGTCGAGCAATGCCACCTAATCGCAGGCTCTTTTGATTATCTTTTAAAGGTTAGAACTAGGAACATACAAGATTACCGTCGAGTTCTTGGAGAGGCCATTTCAACGCTTCCATTTGTATCAAGTTCATCAACTCATATTGCTATGCAATCTGTAAAAGATTTAGCCTTGTAATTTACACATGTAATACATTACTCGCTCTAACGCTCTCATGCCCATTGTCTTTTTTAATAGTTTGACCTATAAAATAAGCTATCAACTAAATAAAAAAAATTATAAAATTTAGATTTTAATTTAGATTTCAAGGGAGAAAATTATGAAATCATGGTCATTAATAGGAGCAGCAGCAACGCTTGCTTTTGGTATGTCAACATTGGTGGCACCTGCCGCCGCAGATAAACTTGATGATGTGTTGGGTTCTGGGAAAATACGATGCGCTGTTGTTTTGGATTTTCCTCCAATGGGCTATCGTGATGCTGATAACAACCCTGCTGGAATGGATGTTGAAATTTGTAAAGATCTTGCAAATGCAATGGGTGTTGAAGCTGAGGTTGTTGGAGTAACTTGGGCTGAACGTATCCCTTCTCTAATCTCAGGCAAAACCGATGTGGCCATCGCTTCATCATCTGATACGCTAGAGCGTGCTAAGACAGTTGGTTTTTCTATTCCTTATATGGTTTTTCAGTTTCAAGCATTAATACCAGCAGATTCAAAAATTAGCACATGGGAAGATCTTAAAAACGCTCATGTTGGTGCTGCAATCGGTACAACTTATGAAAGCTCATTCACTGATTATAAAGCTGCTAATTGGCCAGATGCACCAGGTAAACTTTCTACTTACCAAAGTGAAACTGAAACATTTATGGCAGTTTCTCAGGGACGTGTTGATGCTGTAATATCTACAGATACAGCAATTGCAAATGTAATTGCTTCTGGTAAATATGGTGATTTAAAAGCTGGTCCAATTGCCCCATTTGGTGCAGATATTGTAGGCTTTATGACTTTGCGTAAAGAGTATGGTTGGATTAATTATCTAAATCTATACATCAACCGTGCAAATCGTTCAGGTCGTATGCAGGAAATTTATAGTGAGTATATTGGCGGAGATATGCCTGATCTTACTTCTAGCGGCGTTTATTACTAAACTTAGCTTTTTCCTATTACGTGCGTGCTTTTTTAAATAGGCACGCACGTATCTTTTTGAAAAGACCAAAATATGGATTATCAGTTCCTTTGGCCTCCAGTCATCAAGGCCTTGCCTAAGCTGCTTGATGCAGCATTGCTGACAATGCAAGTATCTGTTATTTCTATGATTTTTGGCCTTAGCATCGGTCTTCTTTTAAGTTTTGGCCGTCGTTCTAAATATTTTATACCTCGAACTCTCTCTAGCATCTGGGTTGAGATAGCTCGAAATACACCAGTGCTATTTCAGATATTCTTTTGTTATTGGGGCTTAGGCGAGTTTGGGATTTTTCTAAGCTCTTTTGTCGCAGTTGTAACAGCTCTTAGCTTTAATACAGCAGGCTATATGGCAGAAACTTTTCGTGGAGGTTTTAACGCTATACCCGACACTCAACTTAATGCCGCAAGATCGCTTGGTATGAGCTTTTTTCAAACCCAGCGTTACATTATCGTGCCGCAAGTATTGCGGGTTATTTATTACCCTATGACAAACCAATTTATTTGGGTAATTTTAATGAGTTCACTGGGAATGTTAGCTGGCTTAAGAGAGTTAACTGGGGAAACACAATATTTTAACTCTAGAACATTTCGTACATTTGAGTTCTTTGCAGCTACTGCAGTTATTTATTACATTATTGCAAAACTAGTAATGCTAGGCGCAAGGCTTCTTGGTTGGCGACTATTTAGGGGGCAATCATGAATTCAGCTGGTAGTGCATTTACCAACCTATCATGGGTTGATTTAATATTCTTAGGTGAAGCAGCAATTCGTACTTTGCAAATTTCTATAGTTTCTATTTTTTTTGGAACTGTCATCGGCATTATCTTGGGTTGGATGTTAGCGGCTGGTAATGTTTTTGTGCGTATTGCAGTCAGCTCTATTTTAGATGTTTTTCGCTCCGTGCCACTCATCATTCAGCTTATATTATTTGATAGCTTTGTCTCAATCGCAGGTTATCCAATGCCAGCCTTTTGGTCAGGTACGATAGTTCTTTCAGTTTATTGCGCTGCACTTGTTGCAATGGTTGCACGTGCAGGAATTGAAGCAGTAAGTCCAAATTTACGCCGTGCAGCTCGCTCACTTGGCATGGGCTATTGGCAAGATTTACGATATATTGTCTGGCCTGTTGGTTTGCGTGCGGTATTTCCGTCATGGATTGGAGTTGCGCTTTCAGTCCTTAAAGATAGCGCACTTGTTTCAGCCATCGGCTATTTAGAGCTTATGCGTGCATCACAAATATTGACTACCAAAACGCAAGAATCATTTAAGATTATGCTGTTGATCGGCCTATTTTATTTCCTTATGTCCTATCCAATATCTAAAGCAGGCGAATTCGTCGAGAAAAAGTGGCAATCATGATTGAAGTGAAACAACTCCATAAAAAATATGGAGAACTCCATGTCCTAAAAGGGATTGATCTTAGTGTAAAAAAGGGTGAAGTTGTTTGTGTTATTGGCGCATCAGGTTCTGGAAAGTCCACATTGCTTTATTGCATAAATGGTCTTGAAACAATTCAAAAGGGTGAGGTGCTTATTGATGGTATTTCAGTGCATGATAAAAATACCGATCTTAATAAACTAAGGCAAAATGTTGGAATGGTATTTCAACAATGGAACTCATTTCCTCATCTTACAGCACTAGAAAATGTTGCTCTATCCCCTCGTGTTGTAAAAAAAATGTCAAAAATTGAGGCACAGGAAATTGCTAAAAAACAACTTATTCACGTTGGCTTAGAAGACAAGTTAAATGTTTATCCATCGGCACTTTCAGGCGGACAACAACAGCGTTTAGCAATTGCTCGTGCGCTTGCTATGGAGCCAAGTTATATGCTGTTTGATGAGGTGACTTCGGCACTTGATCCTGAGCTTGTTGGAGAGGTTTTAGATACTCTGCGCCTATTAGCAAAAGATGGCATGACAATGATTTGTGTAACTCATGAGATGAGCTTTGCAAGAGATGTTGCAGATAGGGTTGCATATTTTCATGAGGGTTTAATGGAAGAAATTGGACCGCCAGAGCAAATTTTTGGTGACAATCCAAAATCAGAAAAAACCAAAAAATTTCTTGCAAATGTGAAGTAAGTATTTCGGCATAGTTTAATATTGGGCACAGATAAAGTTAATTCGAAATCAGATTAAGACGCATATCTACAAAAGTTATAATAGCTTATATTGCAGGGTGTGATGGGCATTATTTTAGGCAAAAAGCGAGTGGCCAGCTAGTTAATGATAGCTCTACCTGCCCTAATAAAGATCAATTGAAAAATTTCTATAAGTAGCAATTTATCAACTTCAAGCTGTTATTATTAGACTATAAAGGTCAAATGATTTCAAATTGAGTTGATATGCATAACAGCGGATTGTTCCAAGATATATTGATTTTTTTAGTGGCAGCTGTAGCCATTGTTCCGATTTTTCATAAATTGCGTATTTCGCCAATTCTTGGTTATCTAAGTGTTGGCATGCTGATTGGCCCATTTGGTTTTGCCATTATTAGCGATACTAAAAGTGCACACACGATGGCCGAGTTTGGGGTTGTTTTTTTATTATTTATGATTGGGCTTGATTTATCTTTTGAGCGTTTAAAAAAACTCAAGCATTTTGTATTTGGCCTTGGTCTTTTACAAGTTTTACTAAGCGCAATGGCAATAGCTTTTGTTGCTATTCTTTTTGGTTTAGAAATAAAAGCAGCAACAATTATTGGAGGGGCTTTGGCTCTTTCCTCAACCGCTTTTGTTTTGCAACTTTTGGCGGAGCGGGGTGAGAGGGCAAGCAGGTTTGGTAATATCTCATTTGCTATTTTATTATTTCAAGACCTAGCGGTTGTGCCGTTGCTTATTATGGTGACAATTTTGGCCAAACAAGATCAGTCCTTTATAGTGTCATTTGGCCTTGCAATTTTCCAAGCTGCTATTGCTCTATTCATTGCCTTTTGGGTTGGGCGGTTAGTTTTGCGGCCAATTTTTAGAATGGTTGCTAATGCCAAAAGTCCAGAATTATTTGTTGCGGCGACCTTACTTACGGTGCTTGGCACAGGCTGGCTATTATCTTTAACTGGCTTGTCTATGGCGTTGGGGGCATTTTTAGCTGGACTATTACTAGCAGAAACAGAATATCGCCATCAGGTTGAGGCGGATATAAGGCCGTTTAGGGGGCTTTTATTAGGCTTATTTTTCATTAGTATTGGTATGTCGATAGATATAAGTTTCATTCTTATATATTCTTGGCTAATTGCCCTATTAGTCATTGCTTTAGTAATTGGTAAAACAGCTATTACTTCAGTTTTGTGCATAATATTTAAAGTGCCATCAAATATCTCTGTTAAAATTGGGCTGACTTTATCTCAAAGTGGAGAATTTGGGTTTATTTTATTTGGCGCAGCAGGTGCGCTTAATCTTATTCCTATGGAGATAGTGCAAATATTATTGGCGGTAATTGTTGTTTCGATGATTATAACACCTGCTCTTGTTCACTTTGGTTATAAACTATCCAAATATCTTGCAAAAAAAGATGAACATCTAATTGGCTCAATTGATGATGAAGCAAAACATGCACAAAAACATGTGTTAATTGCTGGGTTTGGACGGGTAGGGCAGACCATGGCTAAAGTTCTTACAGATGGGGGTATTTCTTATATAGCCATAGATAAAGACCATGAGCGAGTTTTAAAATGTCGAGCTAAAGGCATGCCTGTTTTTTATGGTGATGCAAGTCAAATATCGGTGCTTGAAGCAGCAGGAGCGCAAAATGCGCTTGGCGTTGTGATAACGCTTGATAAAGATGGGGTTGCAAATAATATTGTTTCCTCTTTGAGAAAAGAATATCCAATTTTGCAAATTTTTGTACGAGCACGTGATATGAAACATTTGCGCAAACTTGAAAATCATGGCGCAACTGCCACCGTGCCAGAAACCGCAGAGGCCAGCTTACAACTAGGTGCTATAGTGATAAAATCACTAGGTGTTAGCTCAGATATTAGTGCAAGCATTGTGCAGAATTATCGAGAAAATGACTATGCACTACTTGAGGATATTGTTGGGCGAACTAAGAAATAAGTTTTTATTCATTCTCAGATATTTCATAACGGAAGTCGCAAAAATCCGCTCCTTCCATAATAGTTTGGCTACGTTTTAGTTTCATTTTTTTGTTATAGCCAATGCAAAATGTTCCATCTCGATTGCATGATAATAAATCCCCAATATGAGCTAATCCCATTTCCTTATACATGTTTGCATAAGCACAATGAGTAATGTCATACTCTAGTTTTTTAGTTGTTTTGAGGTGAATTTTTCTTTTTAATGCTCCGCCCATTTCCCATAAACGGCCAAGCTCTGAAAAATCTGCTAAATTCGGCTCACGGCCATGCTCGTTGATATGTTTTTTGCGAAAATTAGCTCCTTGCTCAATGGCGGCACTTTTTATAGCTATCGTGATTGCTTGTTTAGCCTCTTTTTCACCATGTCGTTCAACCAAAACCTCATAGATATTCTTAACAACTAATGCTTCAATTCTTCTTTGCTCCAGCATAGGAATTTGGGCAGGTTTTTCTTTTTTATTGTTACTCATTTAAATTCCTAGACTTTGGTTTTTGCTTATCTTTCCAACGATAATAAGCAAGCGCAGATGGGGCAAGTTTTTTAACTATAGGGTGAAAGGCAATTGGCTTTGGTTTTTCTAGTGGTAAAGCAATATCACCCTTTCCATCAATTGCTAAAGCAAATTCACGGCCTATGGAAACTCCCAGAGCTAAACCTCGTCCATTGCAACCAGACCAGCCCCAATAATTTTCACCCAATTTATAAAAATGTGGAAATTTGTCCATGCTCATTCCTACATTTCCAGACCAAATGTGAGAAAATTCAGGCACTCCCATTTTTGGAAAAGCCTTTGCAAATCGCTTGCCAACTATTTTTTTTAGCCGCTGCTCTGCATTTCCTTTAAAAATAAGCGCACCCCCAGATATTAATCTATTTCGAGCATCATAGCGGAAATATTGCAAATCTCCCCTAGTGTCAGAAACTGCTTCACGGTTTGGAATAATGCTTTGCCTTAATTCATCACTAAGCGGCTTGGTGGCGAGCTGAAAAGAAACTAAAGGCACTATAGATTTTGTAACTTTTGGAGCTAAATTTGATGTAAAAGTTTCGCTATAGGCGTTGGTTGCAAGTAATAGAGAAACACAATTAATATATCCATTTTTGGTTTTTACAACCCAGCCATTTCCTTTGCGCTCAATTTTACTTGCTGCGCTATTCTCAAAAATTTGCACCCCTAAACGCTCACAAGCTGTTGCTAACCCACTAGTAAATTTTAGTGGATTTATATGCCCCCCAGTTGGATTATACATTCCCCCATACCATTGATCTGAGCCAAGCAAAGCAAAAGATTGCTCTTTATCAAGCATTTTACATGGTGCACCACGCCTTGCCCAAGCTGAATTTCGCCACTTGCTACTTTCTAGATGAGCTTTTGAGTGGGCTGGTTGAAACCAACCTGTCTGCTCCGCTTCACACTCAATATTTTCATCTCTTGCTAGCTGAAATAGATAGTTTGCACTATCTCTAATTAGTGTTGTAAATCTCTTGCCAACTTCGCCATAAATCTGCTCAATCTTCTCTGGCTCGGCTCTTGAAAGAACAGGGATAACTTGACCATTATTACGACCAGATGCTCCAGAGCCGATGGTTTTACCCTCTAGCACAATTGGCTTATATCCCTTTTTTGCTAAATGTAATGCGCTAGATAGGCCAACAATACCGCCACCAATAATAACCACATCGCCAGATATGCTTTCGCTTAAGCTGGGGTATATTTTCCTTGGTGGTGAAACGTCGTCCCACAAAGAAATTGCATCATTAAATTTGGCAAAATTTATCATTATCATTCTACTTTTGAGCTACTCTAACATAGTTTTTAAGAATTATAACCATAAACATATTCTAAAAACTCATATATTAATGAGAAACTTGACCTTGTTATGAATGTATATTTTTGCTCAGATGTAAAAAAACATATTGGAAAAATAATGGTAAAAGCAGCAAAACATACCCCTTGTAAAAGGGAAATTTCTTTTTTAGAAAAAGTGGTTAATGCTAAATATGACCGCCAAACTATCACGGGGTTAAAAAAATTCATTGATGGCAATGCACCTCAAGATATGCATGATTTTTATTCAAAAGATGAACTTGCGGCGATCATGGCACTTGATGGAACTGAGCAAGATATTCAAGCTCGTATGCCAATAAAAATCACTCGTCATTATTTTGATTTAGCAAAAACCAGTGCGCCCATTCAAACATTGGTAAAAGCATCACCAAAAGAAACTTATGACCTTGATGGAGCAAAAGATCCTGGTAAGCAGTTATCATATTCTCCAGTTGAGGGCTTAATTCATAAATATGAACTCGGCCTAATTTATGTTGCCTCGACCTGTTCAGCCCATTGCAGATTTTGTTACCGTGAAGAATTAATTGCCAAAAAAATTATTGAACGTGAAGATGGAACAGCTGCGGCAAAGGGTTTGGCACAGATAAGTGAGATTGTTGCATATATAAAAAATCATAATGAGCAAGTTGAAAAAAATAATGGTCGCCACCCTGAAACTGGACGTGAGAAATTGCGTGAGATTTTGATGTCTGGGGGCGACCCAATGGTTTTGGGAAATAAAAATATTGCTCAATGGCTGGCAGCATTGGCCGAAGCTGGCATTAGTGCAATTCGTATTGGCACAAAAGAGTTGGCTTTTTTCCCCAAGCGTTTTGATAAGAGTTTTTTTGATATGCTTGATGAGTTTCATGTAACTTACCCAAAAGTCAATATTCGTATGATGGTGCATTTTAATCACCCAGATGAGTTTTTAAAAAAAGCTCCAAATGGTGATTATATTGAAAAAGATGGCAATTTTGAATGGATTGAGCAAACTCAAGTGGCGATTAAGCAAATGGCTTCTCGCTCATTTATTAACATAGATAATCAAGCCCCAATTATCAAGAATATCAATAATGATCCAGATGCTCTTAGAATTATGCAGCGTGAATTAAAAAATAATGGGGTTGAAAATCATTATTTCTTTTGCGGCCGAGATATTGTTGGCCATAAGGCGTTTAATGTGCCGATTGAGGAGGCGTGGGAAGTATTAAATCAATCTCAAAAAGGCCTTTCAGGAGTTGAGGCGCATGCTCGATTATCTATCACTCATTATAAAGGAAAAACCGAAGTTGTTGCTGTAACAAATAAGCCTATGCTCGGCGTTAAGGGAGGTGAAAATGGTGTGGTGATTTTTAAATTATTGCGATCAGCAAATGATGCTCCAGACCGATGTAAGGTAACAATTGTTGGGCGAAATGAAGATGCAATTTGGTTTAGCGGCTATGATGACCGAGTAATATATGATGAGGCTGAATTATATTCTATGTATGATATTGGATTGTGCAATGAGCAAGAAAAATAACATTTCTAAAAGTGCTGCTCTGTTTGAGCGAGCAAAAAAAGTTATGCCCGCAGGGGTTAGCCGAAACACAATTTTGCGATCCCCCCACCCAATTTATGCCGAGTTTGGCAAGGGTTGTTATGTCACCGATATTGAAGGTGTGGAGCGGGTGGATTTTGCCAATAATGTTGCCTCGCTAATTCATGGTCATGCTCATCCAGTAATTGTTGAAGCAGTGAATAAACAAATGGCAAGGGGGAGTGCTTTTGCGGTTGGGACTAAGGTTGAAGTTGAATATGCTGAGCATATTTGCCAGCGTAATTTAGGATTTGAAAAAATCCGTTTTGTAAATTCTGGCACTGAAGCGATTATGGGTTCTCTAAAGGCTGCGAGGGCATTTACTGGGCGAGCTAAAATTGCCAAAGTTGAAGGCTCTTATCATGGGCTTTATGATTATGCTGAAGTTAGCCAAACATCAAACCCATCAAATTGGGGTGAGGTAAATAATCCAACAAGCGTGCCAGTTTCGCATGCAACCCCACAAGGGGCATTGGACGATGTTGTTATAATTCCTTTTAATGAGCCAGAGTTGGCGATTAAAATTTTAGACCAATATAAAAATGAATTGGCCTGTGTTTTGCTTGATCTTTTACCGCACCGAATTGGAGTAATTCCTGCTAGTGAGGAATTTGTCAAAGCGATTGCTAAATGGACTAAGGACAATGGTGCTTTGATGATTTGTGATGAAGTTATATCATTTCGCACCAATTATGGCGGAGCGCAAAAAAGTTATGATTTTACTCCAGACCTAACCACTTTAGGAAAAATGATTGGGGGTGGTTTTCCAATTGGAGCTTTGGCAGGACGAGCAGAAGTTATGGAGGTTATGAACCCATATTCAAGCAATTATCGCTTTCCACATTATGGCACGTTTTCAGCCAATCCAATAAGCATGTCAGCAGGCCTTGCGGCAATGCAATTGTTTGATGAAGCAGCTGTGATTAAGCTAAATAAATTGGCCAATTATGCCAAAGGGGTTATTTCTGAAGCAATAAAAAATGCTGATGTGCCTGCATGTGTAACGGGTGAGGGGTCGATGTTTAGGGTGCATTTAAAAGAAAAACCACCAACCAGCTATCGCAATTCTTTTGTATCAAAAGAGGAGGCAAAGACATTAAACCTACTTTTAGATCACTTATTTGATAATGGCTTTTTGATGATAAATACCTGCTCTGGCACGCTTTCTACTCCAATGAAAAAAGTTGAAATAGATAGATTTGGTGAAGCTCTACAAGAAGGATTTAAAAAAATAAAATATTTGATGTAAAGGGTTTATTGCTTGGTAATAGATTTTATCCAGTTTGAAAAATTTACAACATTTGGATCAGTTATACCCAAAGTAGAAACTATAAAATAATCGCTATTTGTTTTTAGGCTGGTTTTTCCTAATGAAATGAGGCTGCCTTGTGATAGCTCAGTTTCAATTAAATATTTGGGTAATAATGCCGCCCCAAGCGAAGCTAAAGCCCCATGAATTAACATTGAAAATTGATCATATCTTGCACCTGATTTTAGTTTTTGATTAGCTATTTTGTTTTTATCAAACCAATCTTGCCAAGAATTTGGGCGGCTTTCTAGGTGCAAAAGTGGAGCATTTTCAAGGCTAGATGAATTAATAATCTTATGTGTTTTTTGGAATTTTGGCGAGCAAACTGCAATCACCTCCTCTTTAAAAAGATGCTCCATTTTTGTATTTGGCCAATCATTATCACCAAAATGGATTGCAACGTCTATTCGCTCTTTTACCATATCAAATGGCTTTAAGCGGGTGACTAAATTGATAATTACATTGGGGTGTTTTTTTGTAAATTCTGGCAATCGGGGAATTAACCAACGGCTAGCAAGGGTTGGCAATACTGCTACTCGTAATGATGAATAATTCTCACCAGCGGTCACTGCTCGCAAAACTGTTTGACGAATATTTTCTAAGTCTTGGCTAAGG
>JAMONZ010000041.1 GCA_027066315.1 Hyphomicrobiales bacterium | reverse complement strand
TAGGTTTTGAAAAGAATATCCTTGTATCAAACCTCTCAAACAACCAATATATGAAAAACAAATCTGGAGTTATAAAATGACAATTACCCGCCGTAAATTAATAACAAATTCTGCCGCCTCTTGCCTAATTGCAAGTGCAGGCCTTGGCCTTGCAGGAACTAGTGCAGCATTTGCGGCCGACGGCGAAAAATATAGTGTTAAAAAACTTATGCTTCCTGATGGTCCAGCTGACCATTTCATCGGGGGTGAGGACGCAAAGGTAACAATTATTGAATATGCATCTTCAACCTGCCCTCATTGTGCTACTTTCCATGTAAATACATTTCCACAAATCAAAAAAGAATATATTGATACTGGCAAGATAAGGTTCGTCCTGCGCCCCTTCGTTCTTAATATACTTGATGCAGTTGTTTTCATGCTTGCCTATAAAGCAGGAGAAACATCAACCCAAAACTATTATACAATAATTGATGCATATATGAAAACGCAGAGCCAATGGACCCAAGCAAAAGATCCACGTAAGGCTTTGCTAGAAATTGCCAAGCAATACGGTTTTACAGAGGAAACCTTTGATGAAACCTTGACAAACAAAGAAGTTTTCGCAGGTATGGAAAGACTGCGTGAGCAGGCTAGTAAAGAATTTGATATGCATGGCACTCCGTCTTTTTATATCAATGGAACACAGCTTGAAGGAAATCAGTCATTTGAAGCAATGGCAGCTCAAATTGATCCACTGCTTAGCTAACCTTTCCTTAAATGGAGGCGTGAGATGAAGTTTTCACGCCTTAAAATCCTAGGTTTCAAATCCTTTTGTGATGACACTCAGCTGATAATGGAAGATGGCCTAACTGGTGTAGTTGGGCCAAATGGTTGTGGCAAATCTAATCTTGTTGAGGCCTTGCGTTGGGTAATGGGCGAAAGCTCATATAAAGCCATGCGTGCCTCTGGCATGGATGATGTTATTTTTTCTGGCTCAAAAAACCGCCCCTCCAGAAATAGCGCACAAGTTACATTAGTGCTTGATAATTCTGATCGCTCAGCTCCAAATCACTTTAACAATGAAGATGAGCTTGAAATTACTCGCAGAATAGAGCGTGAAAGCGGATCGTCTTATCGTATTAATGGCAAGGAAGTTCGCGCCCGTGATGTGCAGCTATTATTTGCCGATGCCTCCACTGGCTCAAAATCTCCTGCTCTTGTTCGCCAAGGCCAAATTGGCGAGTTAATTGCAGCAAAACCAGTGCAACGCCGAGCTTTACTTGAGGAAGCCGCTGGGATTTCTGGTCTACATTCTCGCCGCCATGAAGCCGAATTAAAATTACGTGCAGCTGAACAAAATCTTGATAGAGTTGATGATGTGTTAGCCCAAGTTGCAAGCCAGCTTGATAGTTTAAAACGTCAATCTCGCCTTGCAACTCGTTATCGTAATATTTCTGGCGATATTAGAAAAGCCGAAGCTACGCTTTTTCATATTCGTTGGGTTAATGCCCGTTTAGCCCAAAAAGAAAATGAAGCAGAACAAGGGCGTATGATAAATCAGCTTGCGGATAAAACCAGTGCTGAAATAAAGGTTGAAAAAACTCTTGCTGAAATTGAAGCACGTCTTACCCCATTAAGAGATAGTGAGGCAAAAACATCTGCCGCCCTTCAACGCCTAAAAATCCACAAGGAACAGCTTGAGGCAGAAGAAAAACGTAACAATCATCGCCAAAATGAGTTAGCTGAACGTCAAAAACAAATGGCATTTGATGAAAGGCGTGAAAGAGATTTGATTGCAGAGGCAGCTGAGTTAATTGGTAAATATAAGAATGAGCAAAGCTCAATTGAGGCAGAAAATACCAGCCAAATAGCTGCTACAAATGAAGCAAAAGAAAATCTAACAAAAATAAAAGATTTACTTATTAAAGCTCAGAAAAATGCAAGTATAGCCACAAATCAACTATCACAATTACGAGCTAATAAAGAAACTGCAAAACAAATAGAAATTGAATTGGCTCAACGTTTAGAGCGGCTAAAAAACCAAGCCAAACAAGTTAATGATGAAATGAGCCAAGTTCAGGCTTCATTAGCGGCAGATCAAGCAGTTAGTGAAAAAGCCAAACAACTTTTAGTTGCAAAAGATAATTTTGCAACTGCTGAAATTTCAACCCAAAATGCTGAAAAACAAGTAGCAAAAGTACAACAAGAAATTGATGACTTACGCCCAGAGCTTGCAAAAGTAGAATTGGATGTAAATGCAAAAGAAAGTGAGGCTACAACGCTTGCAAAAGTTCTCAATGTTGAGGACGGCTCACTTTGGCCAGCAATTGTTGATGACCTAGTTGTAAAAAGTGGATATGAAATTGCACTTGGAGCTGCTCTTGGAGATGATTTAGAGGCCTCTTTTGATAGCGGCGCACCAATTTTTTGGGATAAATCGGCTGACAAAAAATCTGACCCAAATCTGCCAAAACAAGCTAAGTCATTAACAAATTTTGTTTCTTCTTCTGATTTATTAACTCGCAGATTAAATCAAATCGGCATTGTTTCAAAATCAGAAGGAGCAGAACTAATGAAAACCCTTCAAACTGGGCAATCATTAGTTACAAAAGAGGGTGACCTTTGGCGTTGGGACGGATATGTTGCAAAAGCAGATGCGCCAACCCCTGCAGCCCAACGTTTAAGCCAGCGCAATCGTTTAAAAGAGCTTGATAGTGAAATCAAAACTGCAGAAACAGAGCGCAAAATTTTACAACAAAAAAGCTCTGAGCTAACTCAAAAATTTGAACAAGCACGCACAATTGAACAAGAACAAAGAGAAAAATGGCGTTTAAGCCAACGTGAAATTGCCACTGCCCAAAGTGAACTTGAATTAGCTCAAAATTCACTTGCAAACCTTACCTCAAGAAAAACTGCACTAAATGAGGCAATAAGTCTAATTGATGTAAATATTAAAGAGGCGCAAATTCAGCTCGATAAAGCAAAAACTGCTAAACAAAACCAAGCTGATGAAACTGATGTTTTTGAAAAAACCAAATTATTACAAAATGAATTTGAGCAATTACAGCAAGAAGCTCAAAATGCAAAAATTCACCTAAGTGGTTTTGAAAATGCTGCGCAATTAAGAAGTTCTAGATTAAGCCAAATTCAAAATGAAATTGAAAGCTGGTCTAAAAGAAGCACTAGCGCAAAAAAACAATTTGATATTTTAGAAACTCGCTCAAATGAAATTAAACAACAATTAGATATTTTAGCACAAAGTCCAAGCTCTCTTGCACAAAAACGCTCGTTACTTGATGAAGATATTGAAGCTGCTAGCCAAGACCACAAGACTTCCTCTGATCGTTTAGAAATAGCGCAAACACAATATAAACAGGCCAATAAAAATGCCCGTAACGCCTCTGATGAGTTAAGCCATACCCGTGAAAAACTTGCAAGAATTGATGAACGTTTAAAAAGCTCAATCACTCAAAGGCAACAAATTGAGCAAACTACACAAGAAACTCTCTCTATTCCAGCTTCAAAAACAGCCCAAATTGCAAACCTAAAACCTCATGCTCCATTACCTGATGAAAGTGCAATCGAAAAAAGGGTAGATAGATTAAAAGCTGAGCGTGAGCGTTTAGGTGGTGTAAACCTTGGTGCTGAACGTGAGGCTAAAGAAATAAAAGAAAAACTAGAAATAATGGTCAATGATAAGGACGATCTGATTAATGCCATTACAAAATTACGTTCTGGGATTTTTAGCTTGAATAAAGAAGGCCGAGCTAGACTTAACGATGCTTTTGATAAGGTTAATACTTATTTCAAAGAATTGTTTACCTCATTATTTGGTGGCGGAGAAGCTGAGCTAAAGTTTGTACAAAGCGATGACCCCTTACAAGCAGGCCTTGAAATCATCGCCCGCCCACCTGGGAAAAAACCCCAAATAATGACGCTTCTATCTGGTGGCGAACAAGCTCTAACTGCTCTCTCTTTGATTTTTGCAGTATTTTTAACCAACCCAGCCCCCATTTGTGTTTTAGATGAAGTCGATGCACCGCTTGATGATGCGAATGTTTCTCGATTTTGTGACCTTTTAGACAGCATGAGCAAACGAACCGATACCCGTTTTTTAGTTGTTACCCACAACCCAATAACCATGTCACGAACTGATCGATTATTTGGAGTAACTATGGCTGAGCAAGGGGTCTCACAACTCGTTTCGGTTGACCTAACCACCGCACAAGCAGTGGCTGAAGTAAGTTAATTTTTTTTATCTATATTTTTCAAAGGGTTAAAATCATAATCTGTTGCTTGACACCGCTTACACCTAACATTATGTTGCAACCGACTTTGAGGGCATTCCTCTCATGGGCAATAGGGCATAATATAGGTGGTAATATTGGACGAATCGGATAATACGAAACGATCTAGTGCAAATACCTCTCGTGCTGAAACGGGCAAGCTGGCTAAGAAAATCCAGAATGCTAAAAAAGACAGGCTAGGCAAAGCCGCCGCCGTTGCAATGCGTCAAAGAGAAATGACGGGCTCTGGCAAGGCTTTTCGCATGGTGTCTGAATTTGTTTCAGCAGTTATAGTGGCTACTGCCTTGGGGTTCGCAATTGATGCTATTTTTGGCACACGGCCAATTTTTATGATCGTGTTCCTTTTAATGGGATTTGCGGCGGGAATGTTAAATGTGGTGCGTGCTGCAAAAGAAATGAATGCAAATGCACCAAAACCGGATCCAGATAAACTGGTTCCAATAGATGATGATGACGACTAAACAGGGGTTAAATATAAGTGGCTGGTACAGATCCTATCCATCAATTTAATATTGTCGAACTTTTATCGTTCGGCACAATAGGCGCAGATGCACAAGGCGAAGGCGGCTTTTCGCTAGTTTTCACCAACTCGGCGCTGTTTATGGTTTTAACCGTTGGTATAATTGCAGGTTATCTCATCTTATCAACAAGAGGACGTGGCCTTGTCCCCTCAAAATTGCAACTTGTATCTGAAATAACCTATGAGTTCATCGCCAATATGATACGAAGCTCGGCAGGAAACGAGGGAATGAAATTTTTCCCGTTTGTGTTCTCGCTCTTCACCTTTATTTTAGTTTCCAACATGCTTGGCATGTTTCCGTATTTTTTCACCGTAGCTTCGCATTTAATCGTAACAGTCGCACTTGCGCTATTGGTTATGAGCGTAGTGATAATTTATGGCGTTTATAAAAACGGCTTTGGGTTTTTAAAACTATTTGTTCCATCTGGCATTCCGTTTCTTGTTCTAATAATTGTTGTGCCAATTGAAATATTATCATTCCTATCACGCCCACTTAGCTTAAGTTTACGACTATTTGGCAACATTCTTGCAGGTCATATTGTTCTAAAAGTTTTTGCAGGTTTTGTTGTTTCACTTACTTCTATGGGTATATTTGGAATTTTTGGAGCAGTTTTACCCTTTGGAATGACTGTTGCACTTACTGGTCTTGAGTTTTTGGTTGGCGCATTACAAGCATTCGTTTTTACAATTTTGACATGCGTTTATTTAAATGACGCAATTCACCCAGGACACTAATACTAACACTAACCTTTCTAAACCTAACAAATATTAACTTACATAAACTCTTTGAGGGAGAAAATAAAATGGAAGCAGAAGCAGCAAAATATATCGGTGCAGGTATTGCAACAATCGGCATGGGCGGCGCTGGCATTGGCGTTGGTCTCATTTTTGGTAACTATCTATCAGGTGCATTACGCAACCCTGCAGCAGCAGCAAGCCAATTCTCAAACCTAATTTTTGGTTTTGCGGTGACAGAAGCCTTGGGTATTTTCTCACTTCTAGTTGCTCTATTGCTTTTGTTTGTTGTTTAATCAAGCAACGAATAAACATTTAAGCTAATATTGGGCTTCCCTTTTTAGGGAAGGCCTTTATGGCATTTACACATGCTTTAACATGCATGTTATTTATGAGGTTTTCAAATGGCAGGTGATACAAAGAC
Organism: Hyphomicrobiales bacterium; assembly: GCA_027066315.1. Taxonomy (GTDB): domain Bacteria; phylum Pseudomonadota; class Alphaproteobacteria; order Rhizobiales; family Devosiaceae; genus S141-66. The sequence goes on along the minus strand of JAMONZ010000041.1, from coordinate 7,243 downwards.
CACTGTTGTAGATAAAGACGGCAATGCTATAATTGTCGATGGCAAGCCTGTGTCTAATGATCAGGCGTATGAAGCAAGCTCTGTTGCTCATGATGATGCTCAATCTGATGTATTTCCTCCTTTTGACCAATCAACCTATGGACCTCAATTATTCTGGTTAGCCCTTTCTTTTGGTGTTCTTTATTTATTAATGAGTAAAGTTGCTTTGCCAAAAATTGGTGAAATCCTAGAAGTAAGACGTGATCGCATCGAGGGTGATTTGGCAGAAGCCGAACGCTTACGCCAAAAAACTGACCAAGCAATTTCTTCGTATGAAGCGGAATTGGCCAAATCCAAAGCAAAAGCCCACGAGATTGCTGAAGACACTCGCACAACAATTAAAGACGAGCTAGCAGAAAAACGCTCTGAAGTAGAGGCAGATTTAACTAAAAAACTTTCAATAGCTGAAGCTCGTATTCAAAAAACAAAATCAGATGCATTGTTAAATGTTGATGAAATTGCAACGGATACCGTTATTGAGCTAGTTACAAAATTAAACACCAAGGTAAGTGCAAAACTTGCTAGCGATGCAGTTGCTAAGATTTTAAAAGGATAGCGTCATGGAATTTGATAACAGTTTTTGGGCACTTGTTGCTTTACTCGTCTTCCTTGGTGGCATGATTTACGCAAAAGTTCCGCAAAAAATTGTTGGTGCTTTAGATGGGAAAATTGACAAAATCCAAAAAGACTTGGACGAAGCCAAACAACTGCGTGAAGAAGCTCAGGCTTTATTAGCTGAATATGAACGCAAGCGTGAAGATGCAACAAATGAAGCCCAAGAAATTATTGCAGCAGCTCATGAAGAGGCTGAACGCTTAAGCGAAGAGGCTAAAACTTCTCTTGAGGAATTAATTACTCGTCGCACAAAAGCAGTGGAAGAAAAAATCGCTCAGGCTGAATCACAAGCAATTTCAGAGGTGCGCGCCCGCTCAGCTGATGTAGCAATTGAGGCAGCTAAAGATATTCTAACGGCTCAAATGGCAAGCAAAGGTAATGGCTTAATCGAAAAAGCTATTAAAGATGTTAGCTCAAAACTAAACTAGTTTTTACAAGAATTTCATATTTAAAAAACCCTCAACAATTATATTTGTTGAGGGTTTTTTGTTTCAATATACTACTATGACTATCTCACTAAAAATCTAACTTTTTAGATTTTTGGTTTAGCTTTTAGTCCACTTTAATTTAGGTTGACGGGCGGCTAAGGTTTCATCAAGCCTAGCAAGTGGCGCATATTTTGGTGCTTGTTTAAAGCGATCAACATTGCCAGCAATTGCATCATTTGCTAATTCAAGCATTTTATCGCAAAAATAATCCAACGTCTTTTTAGATTCACTTTCGGTTGGCTCAATCAACATTGCACCAGATACAACCAATGGAAAATACATTGTCATCGGGTGAAAACCCTCATCAATCATTGCCTTGGCAAAATCAAGCGTACTAACACCAGTGCCTTTTAAAAAGCTGTCATCAAATAAAACCTCATGCATACATGCTTGGTCGCCAAAGGCCAAAGAAAAGACTTTTTGCAGACGTACTCTTACATAATTTGCATTTAGCACCGCATCATAAGCAACTTGAGTTATGCCATCTTTTCCATGTGAAAGCATGAAAGCCAGCGAGCGAGTAAACATGCCAATCTGCCCATGAAAAGCCGTAAGACGACCAAAACTATCGCTATCATTTACATGCTCAATCAGGCTTAAATCTGATCCAGATTTCTTAACGAATGGGACAGGTGCAAATGGCGCAAGTGCTTTTGACAAAACCACAGGTCCAGCACCAGGGCCACCGCCCCCATGCGGGGTTGAAAATGTCTTGTGCAAATTAATATGCATAGCATCAATGCCCAAATCCCCTGGACAAACTAGCCCCATAATCGCATTAAAATTTGCCCCATCACAATAAAAATACCCACCAGCATCATGCACAGCGTCAGCAATTTTAATTACATCAGGTTCAAATAATCCGCACGTGTTTGGGTTGGTAAGCATGATGGCGGCAACATCATCATCAAGTGCCGCAATAACCGCCTCAACATCAACCACCCCATTTTTATTGGCAGGAATTGAGCGCACTTTATAGCCCAAAAATGCAGCGGTTGCAGGGTTAGTTCCATGCGCACTATCTGGCACAAGCACAATAGATCTATGTCCTTGCCCTTTAGCTTCTAGTGCTGCCTTAATTGCCATCATACCACATAACTCACCATGTGCGCCAGCTTTTGGCGACATTGAAACAGCAGATGTATTTGTTAATTCCATTAGCCATAACGCTAATTCATCAATCATTTCAAGCGCACCTTGCACGCTAGAAACTGGTTGAAGCGGGTGAATATCTGCAAAACCTGCTAATCGTGCTATTTTTTCATTTAAACGTGGATTATGCTTCATAGTGCAAGAGCCAAGCGGATAAATTCCTGCATCAATCGACATATTTAATCGACTAAGACGCACATAATGACGCAAACATTCTGGCTCACTTAATCCCGGTAAATCAAGTGAAGTCTTACGTTCAAACCCACCCAAAAATTCATCATTTATTTCAACTTCAAATAAATCAACTCCTGAATGTTCATATCCACCAATTTCAAATAAAAGCGGCTCATCGGGCAATAAAGCCGCACTTTTAATCTCAGCATTTTTACTAGAGCTAGTTTTATCTGCCCTAGTTGGCCGACCTGTAGAATTCATATTCATGATAATTCCTTTGCCAAACTAGAAGCTAGTATTTTTATATCTTGATCTGTGGTCAACTCAGTTGCTGCCAAAACCAGTAAATTCTCTAGCCTTGGCTCATTAGGCACAAGGCGAGAAACAGGAATGCCGCATAAAATATTCTTTTTTGCAAGAGCCTCAACAACTTCATTTGCAGGTTTTGAAAGCCGCAAAGTTACCTCATTAAAAAACGTCTTATTTAGCAATTCTACACCTTCAATTTTCTCTAATGTTTTAACCATTGCTATTGCTCTTGCATGATTTAGGCGTGCTAATTTCACAAAACCCTTTTGCCCTAAAAGCGAAAGATGAATGGAAAAAGCAAGCGAGCAGAGGCCAGCATTTGTGCAAATATTTGAGGTAGCTTTTTCTCGCCTAATATGCTGCTCTCGAGTTGAAAGCGTTAAAACATAACCTCGTTTACCATTTGCATCAATTGTTTCACCACATAAACGCCCTGGTAGTTGGCGGACATATTTTTGTCTTGTTGCCATCAGGCCAAGAAATGGGCCACCATAATTAAGTGGATTACCAAGTGACTGCCCCTCGGCCACAACAATATCCGCTCCCATGCTTCCAGGTGCTTCAAGCAAACCAAGTGAAATAATTTCAGTAATAACAACAATTAACAAAGCACCCTGTGCATGCGCCGCTTCAGCCAAAGATTTCACATCACGCAAGTGACCGTAAAAATCTGGTGTTTGAACAATAATAGCTGCGGTATTTTCATCAATTAGTGAGCTAATATTTCCTTTATTATCTTCACTATCAGGCAGGCAAATAAGATCACCTTCACTTTTCCCATCATCATTAAGATAGGTTTTTACAACATCTTTATATTGTGGATGCAAACTAGAAGAGAGGATAATTTTCTTTTTGCGAGTTATGCGTCTGGCCATTAAAGCCGCTTCAGCAGTTGCGGTTGATCCATCATACATTGAAGCATTTGCAACATCCATTGCCATTAAATTTGCAACCTGAGTTTGAAACTCAAATAATGCCTGCAATGTACCTTGCGAAATTTCTGGCTGATAAGGCGTATAAGCAGTTAGCCATTCTGAACGCTGAATTAAATGATCTACACTTGCAGGAACATGGTGACGATAAGCCCCACCACCAATAAAAAAAGCACTGTTAGCCGCGCAAAGATTTTTATTAGCCATTGCCTCTAATTTTGCTTGTACCAAAAATTCTGGACTATGGTTTGGCAACTCAAATGATTTTTTTTTGTAAACAGAGGCTGGAACTACTTTAAATAATTCATCAATTTCATTCACGCCAATGGCCTTAAGCATCTGCTCTCGTTCAATATTGCTATGAGGTAAATAACGCATAAATTAATCCCTAACTTGTAAAATCAGTATATGCAGCATCGTCCATCATCTCATCTAATTCTGAAATATTTGAAAGTGCGACTTTATAGATCCAGCCATTCCCCTGCGCATCTGTATTTACCAGAGCAGGATCATCATTAAGAGCTTCATTTACTTCAATAACTTCCCCAGATACGGGTGAATATAATTCAGATGCCGCTTTTACAGATTCAATTACAGCAACCTCATCACCCTTAGATAATTTTACACCAACATTTGGCAGTTCCACATAAACAATGTCCCCTAATTGCTCTTGTGCATATATTGAAATACCAACCATGCCAACTTCACCCTCAAGACGAACATATTCATGATCTGTTGAATATTTTGTTTTAGACATTTTCAAAATCCTTAATTTATAGAACGTTTATAATTTTGTTTAACGAATGGCATTTTTACAATACTGCCAAACACTTGTTTGCCCCTGACAATGGCACAAACAGAATTTCCTATTTTTGCAATATCTTTGGGTAAATAACCAAAGGCAATTGGCTTTTCTAGGGTTGGAGAAAAACTTCCTGAGGTAATTATACCAATATTATTTCCTAATTCATCAATCAATTGAGCACCTTCACGCACAGGCATGCGAGTATTAAAAATAATACCAACTCGTTTTTGCTCAACCCCATTAGCAATAATATCTTGCACCGCCTTAGCACCAACAAAACCGCCATCAATTCTGCGTTGTTTTCCAATAGCAAATATAATTGAGGCAGTTATCGGGTCAATTTCTTCGTTCATATCATGACCATAAAGGCAAAGCCCAGCTTCAAGTCGCAAACTATCACGAGCCCCCAAACCTGCAAATTCCACCTCATCATTATCACTCAAGATTTTAGCCAATTTAGAGGCTTGATCATTAGAAACAGAGATTTCAAAACCATCTTCTCCAGTATAACCAGAGCGAGAAACATAGACATTAATGCCGGCAATAACCGCTGCACCTGATTGCATAAAAATAAGCTCATTAGCAATTGAAGTATAACGGGCTAAAACATCAGCTGACTTTGGCCCTTGTAATGCAATTAGCGATAAATCCTCATTGAGAGTAAACTCCAATTTATCTCCCAGCATATTTTTCATTATTGCAAAATCATTTTCCTTTGTTGCACCATTTACAACTATAAAAACATCATTTCCATTCTCGGCTCGAGTGATAATTAAATCATCAATTATCCCCGCTTTTTCATTAAGCAAAACTGAATAGCGCATCTCACCAGATTTTAATGACAAAATATCGGCAGGGAAAAGAGTTTCAAGCAACTTGGCTTTTGCTTCAAAATCTGCCCCATTAACAAAAATCTGCCCCATGTGCGAAACATCAAATAGGCTAGAAGAATTACGGGTATGAATATGCTCTTTTACTAAAGAGCTATATTGAATGGGTAGCGCATAGCCACAAAAATCCACCATTCGCCCACCATTGGCTATATGCAGATCATAAAGAACGGTTTTTTTAAGATTTTCTATTTCTGGTTTGGCCATTTTCTCTCTTTCAAATCATTAAACAAACAGACGTTTTAACATTAAAAATGCTACTAACGCCCCATCTGTCTTACAACCTGAGAGATTTCCTTATTCCAAAAATAGGCGGAATAAGTTGCTCCGTCGGTGAGGTGAAAAATCACACCTCTTTCCAGAGATTTAATTCGATCTGCGGTCCATTTGCCTGAGAGTTTCCGGGGCGGTTGCTCCTTCGGCGTTGACAAAAGCCAATCTCTCCCGCAGTCATAAATATTAATGGTATAAAACCACCCCTGCGTCAATCAAAGAAAGAAAAAAGACTAATAAAGAGGGAGCAAAAGAAATTCACGCTTAAAATAAAAACACTAAACCCTATCCCAACATTAGAGATGGCATAAAAACTAACAACACTCATTTACACCAACAACAAAAACCCATCATGCATTTCTATAAAGTTGTTTTAATAATCATCTTTTAACATCAACACTGTTTAATTCGGTAACTGTCACCGTAATTCCACCGTAATTCCAGAGTTAAAAAATGGTGCTATTATAAAAGTAGTGACAAAAGATTTGAGGATCTTTGCCATGAATGGGAGCAGAATGGCCAACGCTATCTAAAACAGATTGATCAAAGTTATGAGACAACTATAAAAAGGTTTCAGTCAATAACTAATGGCTATTATAATGATAGGCTTTAAATATATTATATATTGTGAATTAATTGTTTGGTAACTGATGGAGGTGGGGGTGATATATCATACGGAAATTATTAAACTCCAAGTTGAAGAATCAATCGAAGGTATGCGAAAAACTATAATGCAAAGGCTTTTACCTGCATTTGACTCGATTGTGCTGGAATCTAAAACCAAGGAGGGTGATTGCCTTCAAAGATATTCTAAAGTTTTTAATCCAGATATTATGGATGAAGGCTGCACTTATGAAGATGCCTATTTTGAAGGTCTAAACTATTTATTTGCTGAGGAGTCGCTAAAGCAAGAGTTTTTGAATATCACTGTGCCTTGGATATTTCACCTCTTTGAGAAACAAAAAAAGTTAGTTTTCGGCACTGATAAAACTAATGAAATTAAACTAAAGTTAGCAAAAATCAATATTGACCTTAATTTGAACAATAACTGGCAAATTGTTAATAAAGAGTTGCGTCACTTAGCAAATACAATAAAGCATGGATTAAAAAGCGATGCTGCTCAAAGTCTAGCTGCTTGTCGGCCTGACCTAATTGTCAATGAGGAAATAAGGGTGACTAAGGTAGATGTAGAAAAATATATACATGCACTTAATATTTTTTGGGATGATTATTTCAAACTAACAATTATCACATATCAAACTCCTGAACTACGGTGACAATTACCAGATTAATTTACTTCTTTGTCTTCATCACTATTGAACCCCCACGTCATTGCGGGCTTGACCCGCAATCCAGTAGCTCGCTGTCTAGCGAGCGCAGGAGTCTCAAAGCAAAACCCTGCAACCAAACACCTAGAACAACCCATCATAAAGATCACACCAATCAGAGTTCATATCCTCTGAAATTACAGTGACAGTTACCGAATTAAACTTTTCTCTTTCATCTAATTCCCAAAGATATTGCAAGAACATGACACCAAAGAGAATAAAAAATCAAATTCATCAC
>JAMONZ010000040.1 GCA_027066315.1 Hyphomicrobiales bacterium | reverse complement strand
TCCTTCGATGGACTGGTTGGGTCGAGTTGTGAATGCTAATGGCGAAGCAATTGATGATAAAGGTGCTTTAGCACGAGGTGAAAAAGCCTATTCGCTAAAAAATACACCGCTTCCCGCTCATGATAGAGAAAGAGTGGGTGCGCCTCTTGATCTTGGAGTTAGAGTATTAAACACTTTCACCACTATTTGTGATGGGCAAAGGTTAGGAATTTTTGCGGGTTCTGGGGTTGGTAAATCGGTTCTTATGTCAATGTTGGCGGTTAACACAGATGTTGATGTTGCAGTGATTGGTCTAATTGGTGAGCGTGGGCGTGAGGTGCATGAATTTATTACTGATTATTTGGGTAAAGAGGGGATAAAAAAAGCAGTTGTTGTTGTTGCAACTTCTGATGAATCTGCTCTTATGCGTCGCCAAGCGGCATATTTGACCATAACTTTGGCGGAATATTATCGAGATCAGGGTAAAAAAGTGCTTTGCATGATGGATAGTTTGACCAGATTTGCCATGGCACAGCGTGAAATTGGCCTTTCAATTGGCGAGCCACCCACCGCAAAGGGCTATCCACCAACAGTTTTCTCTGAATTACCAAGATTATTGGAGCGAGCGGGCCCTGGATTAAAAAATTCTGGATCTGTTACAGGATTATTTACTGTTTTAGTAGAAGGTGATGATCACAATGAGCCAATTGCCGATGCCGTTCGTGGTATTTTAGATGGGCATATTGTAATGGAACGAGCAATTGCTGAGCGTGGAAGATACCCAGCGATTAATGTTTTAAGGTCAATTTCACGCACTATGCCGGGGTGCGTGCCAGAGAATTTTAGGCCAATTTTGGCTAAGGCAAGAGAATATATGTCGGTATTTGCCGATATGGAAGAACTGATACGTTTGGGGGCATACCGCAAGGGATCAGATATAAAGGTGGATCGCGCTATTGCAATCAACCCTGAGCTGGAGGCGTTTTTGAGCCAGCAAAGGCAAGAGAGATCGACAATTGAAGAGGGCTATGAAATGCTTAAAACAATTGTAGAAAATGCAGAAGCACAAGAAGCCAACGACTTGAGTAAATGAGTAAGGAGTACAAGTCATGAAGTCACGAAACGAAAGCCTAATCAGGCTTAAAAAATTTGATGTTGATGAAAAACGTCGCCAATTATCCCAAATCGAAATGATGGTTGGTGATTTTGAGCGCATGGCATCAGAATTAGACCAACAAATCGAAATTGAACATCAAAAAACGGGTATCTCAGACGTTGCCCATTTTGCATATTCAACTTTTGCAAGAGCCGCAATTACCAGACGAGATAATTTGCTAACCTCTGCAAGCGATATGAAAGCTCAAGAAGAAGCAGCTCAAGACGCTCTTGCAGAAGCACTTGAAGACCTGAAAAAGGTTGAAATTCTTGATGAGCGTGAGAAAAAACGTATCTCTGACGAGCAAGCCAAGCATGAGCAAAATGAGTATGACGAAATAGCGCGAATGCGCCACATAAGCAGATAAAACCCGCTTATCATTTCTTACTCAAGAGTTAGCAACTAGCAGATAATTTCTGCTGGTTGCTTTGTGTTGTGTTTTTCCCATTCACTCCGATGACATTTCGAATTTAATTCGGTAACTGTCACCGTGACCCAATTCAAAAAAGCACAAGCTGTTGCGATAATATTCTGATCTTGTCACCCTGAACGAAAGTGAAGGGTCTTAGCGGCAGTGCAAGATGTTTCGGCTTCGCTCAACATGACATAGCTGCGATGGTAGAGTGTTATTTAGTACAATGTAAAAATAGCTACTAGACTGCCTTCACTATCTGCTGCATGAATTTGAAAAACTCTCTTTGCCAGATCAAGGCTAATTGTAGTAATAATAATAGTCATGAATGCCTACTGTTAATAGAATCATTGTTTAACGCTCCTATTATGACTCAAGTAAAAGCCGAGTGGGGGCGTCCACACCATTACCGTGATTTTATTCTCAGTGATATTATAGTTATTGACCTTGTCCCCAAGGCGATTTTACACTAAACATGCATTTAAGAAACCTTGCAGGGGCTTGGTTTGCACCGATTTTACTAGGCTTGATAATTTGGAAATTGTATTTCTTTTTCTATTAATAGTAGTCGTCGCTCTCTGGAGTTTTAAGTCGAACGACAGGCGTACCCAAAACAAAACCACTCGTGTACGCCAAGCAAAGAATAAACTTCAACCTTTTGATGCGAAGAGTGCAACATCACATCCATCCAAGTATGAAGTGCAAGGCTCTGCTTATATCGTTGATGGCGACACATTGGTAATTCAGAAAATCCAGATACGGCTGTTCGGTATTGATGCGCCTGAGATGAACCATCCCTACGGAATAAAGGCCAAATGGGCTTTGGTTTCTTTGTGCAAGGGGCAAGCTGTGCGAGCGGAGTTTACCGAAGAAGATGCCTATGGCCGTACCGTTGCTATATGCTGTCTGCCAGATGGCCGCGATCTCTCAGCTGAAATGGTCAAACTCGGTTTGGCTATCGATTGGCCGAAGTTCTCAAAAGGGAGATATAGCTCTCTGGAAACACCGAACGTGCGTAAAAAGCTATGGTTGGCTGATGCACGTCAGAAAGGGAGAATGCATGTGTGGGATCAATTTGAGGCCAAAGCAAAAGCCCGCACATCAAAAGAATAATTGCATAGCTAGTTAGTGATAAAAATTTTGTAGTTCACGGTGAATTACAAATTACGGTAATTACGGTGACATAATTACGGTGAGATTACAATTACGGTGAATTACGGTGACAGTTACCGAATTAAATATACTCCCACAATAAATATACTAACGATAGCATGCTGGCTTTGCTAATTTGAAATGATGGCGAAGCTAGAGTAATTATATCTAGAATTATCAGGTTTTATTTTTAGTCCTTCACCTTCTCGCCTTCCATGATGCCCGTCAATCACGTGCGCAAGAGAGAGAAAACACCATCAAGTCAAAAATACTTGACATCAAGTACAATATAATTTACATCATGTCTAATAAACATTACTTGAGCGATAAGAGGAAGCAATGCCCTATCAAGAGAAGTCTGCTATTATATCCGTTTTTGTTGGAGTAATTATTTTTGCATTATATTTTTATTTCACATGGCAGAACTTCCAAAGCGGGTTGTTTGAGGGGGCAGATGCTGGTGCTCAAATTGGCAGGTCAATTCTTTGGTTAATTGGTGGCGGAATAATTCTTAATATTATTGCCCATATTGGTTTTAGCATTATCCATGCGATCGTTACAAATGATCAAAAACCCAGTTTTGTTGTTGATGAGCGTGACAAGCTAATTGAGCTCCTCTCTTTGCGTTTTGCATATTATATTTTTGGAGCGGGTTTTTTGATTTCAATGATTGCTCTGGCACTTAATCAATCGTTTTTTATTGTGTTTAATATAATAATATTTTCTGCTTTTATTGCCAGCCTTGTTGAGGGGCTAATGCAGATATTCCTCTATCGTAGAGGGTTTTAAAATGAGCAAAACTGCTCTCCCAAAACGCCAAGTAAACAACAATATTCGCCGTTTGCGGTTTGACAATGATGAAATGACGCAAAAACAATTGGCTGAGATTGTTGGGGTTACTCGCCAAACAATTGTGGCAATTGAAAACGCAAAATACGCTCCTTCACTCGAGTTAGCATTTTTAATCGCACTCGCATTTAACACACCAATTGAAGATGTGTTTTCTTATGTGAAAGATGAAGAATAAAATGACTTTTATTATTTCAAACAGACAAAGAGCAGCATTTGTTGCATTGCTAATTATTCTTGCCTACTCAATGCTAATATACACTTTCACAAATAATAAAATCCTTGGGTTTATTACGGATATTCTAAGTGGATTAGCTGTGATTGGAATACCATTATTGATGTTCCAATTTTTTAAGGGTTATGAGAATAAAAAATTAAATCTTGCCTATATGCTATCAAGATTTATTGAAGGCATCTTAATGATTATAGGTGGGATATGTATTTTAATTCCAGCACTTCAAAGTTTCAGAGATCCTATATATCAATATATTCACATATATTTTTTTATAGCTGGGGCACTGTTTTTTAATATTTTACTTTATAAAACACAAATCATTCCAAAGTTTATTTCTATTTGGGGAATCCTTGCAACGATAGCACTTTTAATTGCTACGATAATTCCTCTGTTTGGATTTGAATTGCCACTATTAGCTATCTTAGTTGTGCCGATTATATTGAACGAATTATTTTTAGCCTTCTGGCTAATGATAAAAGGATTTGATTCTGAGGTAGTAAAAAATCCCCAATAGATATTTGGAGAAATATAATGAGAGCCGCAATTTATAAAAAATACGGTGCGCCAGAAGTTGTGCAAATCCTAGAAGTAAAAAAACCTATTCCAAAAAATAATGAGGTTTTGATAAAAATTTATGCAAGCACAATTAATTCAGCAGACTGGCGACTTCGCTCGTTAGAAGTTCCCAAAGGGTATGGAGTTTTGGTGCGCTTAGCCATGGGTATATTTGGGCCAAGAAATAAAATCTTGGGAATGGAGCTTGCTGGAGTGATTGAAGAAATTGGCAAAGATGTAAGAAAATTCAAAGTAGGAGATGAAGTATTTGCAAGCTGCATGTTTGGCGCACATGCGCAATATAGAGTGCTAAAAGAAGATGCAGCCATTGCGCTAAAACCAGATAATCTTAGTTTTGAAGAAGCAAGCGCGCTGAGCTTTGGCGGCTCTACAGCTTTGCTTTTTTTAAAAACATTAGGGGATATAAAGATAGGTGAGAAACTGCTTATCAATGGTGCATCGGGTGCTGTGGGCGTTGCAGCAATTCAGTTAGCAAAATATTTTGGGGCAGAAGTTACAGCTGTTTGCAGCGGTGCAAATGCTGAATTAGTAAAGTCGCTTGGAGCAGAAAAAGTAATTGATTATCAAAAAGAAGACTTTAGCAAAAATGGGCAGACCTATGATCTCATTATGGATAATGTAGGCAATGCATCATGGTCGCGAGTTAAAAATTCGCTAAATGAGACAGGTCGTCTTTTGCTAGTGGTTGCAGGATTGCTAGAGATGATAAAGGCAGCTTTTGTTTCAAATAAAAATGGCAAGCGAGTTCTCACGGGGACGCCAAAAGACAAGAGCAAAGATTTGCAATTTTTGGCCGAGCTGGTGGAGAAGGGAAAATATAAACCTCACATCGACAATATCTATTCTCTTGAGGAGATAGTTGCAGCTCACTCTTATGTTGATAGCGGACGCAAAAGGGGAAGTGTTGTTATAACCATGTTGCCCAGTAAATTAACGATGACAATATAAAAAACAAAAAGGAAAATCAAAATGACAATGGAAACAAAATTCTCAACATTGTGGATAATCGTGGTTTTAAATATGGGTAAAGCTGATATTCTCTCACTATATATCCCAGGAATCCATGAGGAATTATTGGCATTTGCAGGCACAACTCCAATCACTCAACTTATGTTATACGCTGCAATAATAATTCAAATCCCAATCGGTATGATCTTCTTATCTCGAATATTGAGGTATAAAATAAATCGTTGGGCAAATATTTTTGCAAGTGTAATTACTATCGTGTTTATCATCGGCGGAGGAACAACCACACCGCATTATATCTTCATTGCAGCCATTGAAACTGTGTGCTTGTTGTTGATTATCTGGTTCGCTTGGAGATGGAAAAACCCTAAGGATATTTCTGCTTTATCGGGAAACACTAGTGGTTTGCAAAGCTAATAAATGTGCTAACGGTGCAAACAGGACTAGGCTGGGTATTCTATGCTGTTTTTAAATTTTGGTATAAGCATTATTTAGCAAGTAGTTTTTGCAATGCACGTAATAATGGTTGCGGCTCAATTGGTTTTTGCATCAAAATTATTGGTTTGAATTCATCTATCTCGATTTGGTCTGGTTGATATGCGGTATATATAATAATTGGACAATTTGGGCGTAGCTCTCTAACCGATTTACAAACTTGCGCTCCGCTAATTCCTGGCATAACAAAGTCTGTCATTACCAAATCATATTTATCTGGGTTCTCTCTATAGATTTTCATAGCTTTAATTGGGTCAGTAAAAGCATTCACTTGATAGTTCATTTTTTTAAGAATTTTTTTGCAAATATTGACAACATCTTCTTGGTCATCAATTAGTAATATTCTTCCAGTGCCTGTTTTTATCATACTTGTTTGTTTATCTTGTAGTTTTATTAGCTTAGCCATTGGAAGTTTTATTTTAAACTCTGATCCATTTTTTGATGAGCTTTTTAAACTAACCTGCCCATTCATCTGATCTATTAACGAAACAACCACCGATAGGCCTAAGCCTGTGCCTTTTCCTAGTTGTTTTGTTGTAAAAAACGGATCAAATATTTTCTTTTGCAAAGCTAAACTAATCCCAGGGCCGTTATCTTTTACGCTTATGCAGACATGCTGATTATCTTGATTATTGTCTTTGTCAAGATTTGCAGAAATGATTATTACCCCATCACTTGCACCAATTGCCTCAGCAGCATTTGAGCAAAGATTCATAATCACTTGATGAAGGCGTGTTGGATCTGCCAACACTGATAAGTTTTTATCCTTGATGTCACATTCTATTTTAATATTTGGCAATATTGATGCCCGCATCAACCTTATTACTTCTTCAATAGCCTCTCCAACTCTTAGTGAAATAGTTTCACCAGGTTGCTTTCTAGCAAAAGTTAGTACCTGTCCTACCATATTACGGGCTCGTTTTGCAGCTATTTCAATTTGCTCAAGTTCATGCGCAAGATCAGAATTATCTATTTTGTTTTGCCTAGCAAGAAATACATTGCCCAAAATAATTGTCAGCACATTGTTAAAATCATGCGCCACGCCGCTAGCCAAAAGGCCAACCGCTTCCATTTTTTGCGCCCTTTGCATTTGGTCACGTGCTTCTATGGTTTCGCTTATATCTTCGCTCAAACCAATATAGTGCGAAATTTTGCCATCATCTTCACGCAAGGGTAAAATAGACGTTTCAGCCCAATATAAATCACCATTTTTCTTTTTATTATGAAAAACTCCATGCCATTCTTCGCCATTAGCTAATTGTTGATTTAATATTACATATTCTTGCTTATTCATTTCTCCTGATTGCAAAAATGATGGGGTTTTACCCACTACTTCATCATAGCTATAACCCGTTAAGTCACAAAATTTCTTATTTACATATTCAATATTTCTTTTTGTATCAGAGATAATGATAGTTGCAGGACTTTGTTCAACAGCACGGTGAAATTTTCTTAAGGCTTTTTGAGCAAGTCTTCTCTCACTCAATTCTTTTGATAATTGTCCAATGGTCTGGCGCAATTCCATTTGCAAGAGATAATAAATTGTGAATAGAGCTAATGATACCAAAACCAAGCCAGCCATGAAGCGAAAACCTACCGTGACTAGATTTTCACCCTCGGCCACTGCCTTGATGATTATTGCTGTAGTTTCTTGTCGTTTTTTGCGCCAAATTAAATCAAGTTCTGCAAGTGCCTCAAGGGCATTTTCATCATTCACCTTTACCAAACTATCTGTTTGCTGAGGTGGCCAATTCTCTTTTGCTGCCTGTTCTGCAATTGATAATTTATCCATATAAATATGAATAGTGTTTTCAATAATTGCTAAATTCTCTAGCTCTTGAATAGTAGGCCTACTTTGTCGATATTCTTCAATCGTTAGTGTAAATTCAGCAAATTGAATTTCTAATCTATCTAGAAAAATTTGGTCTTGGCGTAAAACATAATTTTTAAAATTATGAATTATGCCACCATAGCCTAGGTGCGCCCAAATTCGGTTTAATAATTCGCCCCGTAATTCGGCTTCATTTGAATAAATTTGCCAGCTTTTTTCAACATCATGAAAGCGATCTTTAGTTTGATTACCAAGATAAATACCCCCCAATACTGTTGATATAATTAAGAATGTGGCGATAATTCCAGACATTAATAGACGTAATGGCATGGGATATGATTTTGTTTTTTTATCCATTATAATTGACCTATATCAGAATATTATGGAACTTGATGTTGTAGTGATAAGCATCAAGAATAAGATCTGACAAGGAAATAATTTTTTTATTATGAGTGAGCATATTCTAATTGTTGACGATGATAGCCAGATAACATCATTTCTAAAACGTTATTTAGAAAAGCAAGATTTTATCACAACCTGTGTTGGAACGGGTCGTGAAATGCGTGAAGTTTTAAAGAAAGAAAAAATTGACCTTTGTGTGCTTGATATTGGTTTACCAGATGCAAACGGTTTTGAGCTTACGCAAGAAATTCGTAAATCTTCAAACTTGCCAATAATTGTTTTAAGCGCACGAGATGAATCATTTGATAGGATTTTTGGGCTTGAGTTTGGTGCTGATGATTATGTCACAAAACCGTTTGAACCTCGTGAATTTGTCGCTCGTATCAGATCGGTTCTACGCCGCTCAAAAGTTGAAGCACTAGCACAACAAGAAACAGAAGTGGGCAACTCGATATTACAATTTGGTCATTGGGTTATGAATGTTGGTGAGCGCACTCTCACTCACATTGAAAGCAATAAAGACGCAGGCCTTACTTCAATGGAGTTTGACCTCTTAAGAGTGTTAGTTGAGCAACCTCGCATGGTATTAAGTCGAGATCAGTTACTTGATGGAGCAAGAGGGTTTAATGCCATAGTTGGCGATAGAACAATTGATGTACACATTATGCGGTTACGAAAAAAAATTGAACCCAGCCATCACCAACCTCGTTACATAAAAACTATTCACGGAATAGGTTATTGTCTATCAGATGACGTAGTGCGTTTTAAAAAAACTGCTTAGAATGATGAAACACATATTTTATTTGGTAGCGGGAGAGGGACTTGAACCCCCGACACGCGGATTATGATTCCGCTGCTCTAACCAGCTGAGCTACCCCGCCACAATGTTTGCTAAAAGAAATCATCATTCTTTTGAGAAACAATTATGTGTATTTAAGTTCGCTCTTTGCCGCTGTCAAGCAACAAAAGCAATTGACAAGAATTAACCCGCCAATCGCTCTAATAAATTATGAAAAATACTATTAATCTTTAGCAGTTTCACCAGAGAGTGATTTAGCTAAATCTACTAAGGAGAGGAATTCTGCTCGATAGCCAAACTCATCTTCACCACGTGCGCCTTGGCCTAATGTTTTAATCTGCGCATAACTCATATTATCAACGTAAGTGTCGCCCCGCAATTTTTGACCAAAGGCTGCCACCGCTGCTCCAAAGCGAAATTCAGCAGAAACCTCATCAATGTTATCCTTTGCCATGCTCACAGGAACAGGCAACTCAATTAGCTTGCTGATATTCTCATCTGGCAATTTATAACGCAATTTCAGATAGGCATATTCACCTTCATTTCCCGAAAATTCTTGTATTTTCTCTTCATTTTCATAACGAAGAGGATCGCTTGAAATTGCGCTTGAGCCGACAGGAGTAATTTCATAAATTGCAGTCACTGTATGCCCTGCACCAATTTCACCAGCATCAATTTTATCATTGTTAAAATCTTCACGCTTTAAACTACGAGTTTCATATCCTACAAGACGATATTCTGCCACTGTTGTTGGGTTAAATTCTATTTGGATTTTAACGTCTTTTGCAATGGTTGTTAATGTGCCGTTGACTTCTTCAACCAAGACTTTTTTTGCTTCTAAAAAATTATCAATATAATAGGCATTGCCATTACCATTTTGTGCTAATGTTTGCATCAAAGCATCATTATAATTGCCTTGTCCAAACCCAAGCACCGAGAGAGAAATGCCATCATCTCGCTTGCCTTCAATAAATGTCTTAAGTTTTTCTGGTGATGAAATACCAACGTTAAAATCCCCATCGGTTGCTAAAATAACCCGATTGTTTGAGCCATCGCTTTTTGCCTCAATTGCTAAATCATAGGCCAATTCAATTCCGTGTCCACCAGCAGTTGATCCGCCTGCACTTATTTGCTCAAGAGCCTTTAATATTTTGCGTTTTTCATTTGCCTTAGTTGGCTCAAGAACCACGCCAGCACTGCCAGCGTATGCAACAATTGAGATAGTATCATTCTCATCTAACTGATCTAACAAAAGCGAAAATGAGCGTTTTAATAGAGGCAATTTATCAGGAGATTCCATCGAGCCAGAGCTATCAATTAGCAGCACAAGGTTAGATGGTTTTCGCTCAGATAGTTCAGGAGTAAATCCTTTTATGCCGATGTGTAAAAGTTTTGTAGCCTCATTCCAAGGTGTTGGATATACCTCAACGCTTTGTGAAAAAGGCACATCTGAATTTTTTGGTGCTTCATAATCATAAGAGAAATAATTTATCATTTCTTCTACACGAACCGCATTTTTTTGTGGTAAATATCCGTCCTCTAGTTGGCGGCGCACATAAGAATATGAGGCGGTGTCAACATCGATTGAAAAAGTTGAAACAGGATTTTGAGAAGTGTTGAAAAGAGGTGAATTTTCAAACTCATTAAATTTATCACCGCTCTGCTCTAATGGTATATAAGGAGCTGTTTTATGTGGTTGAGCCACTTCTGGACTAACGATGACACTGTCACTCATTGTAATATTTTGCATAGCGATGCCTTGAGAGTTATTTGGAGCCATTCTCACAAGTCTATTTTCTTGCATAGGCTCTGTCTTTGCCCTAGGTGTTTGTGAAGCATCACTGGCAACTTCACCTATCATATCTTTTTTAATTTCCGCAGGTGCAACAATTTCATTCTTAAGGATTGGGTTTTCGTTAGGGTTTCCTCCACCCCACATTTCTTGGTCATGTATTGCGCGACCTTTTTTAGAATCAAGAGGAATATTACTACTAAACTGCCAAACTATTGGGGAGGCAACAAGTGCAATGGCTGCAAAGCCTAGTGGAAATTTATAATCCATAATCCATTTATTCATCGTCCATATCCTTTTTTTGTTGGTTATGGATATAAGACGATGCAGAATGCTATTTCCTTGGGAATTTTTTAAATTTTCTTTTTGTACGGTTTTTTGTGCATCAGAATCAAAGGCCAACATAGCCGCTTCAAGCGAAGCTGCACGCCTATTTTTTGATGGCTCTGGGGCTTTTATATTTTTAAGTTTTGAGAATTCTTCAATCTTATCATTCATTTTACAACAGCCCTTTCAAACTTTTCTTAGCTTCCATCACATACCAAGAAATGGTGCTTTCTTTTACGTCCATAATATTTGCCGCCTCGGCATGGTTTAATTCCTGTGCATAGACCAGCATTACCGCATCGCATTGTTTTTGTGGTAATTGCCTTACAGATTGCCACAATTCATTTGTGATAATAATTTCTTCTTGGCTTGGTGGTGTATCACCACCATCAACCTCTAATAATGCAGCATGGCGGTTGTTGCGGCGTTTTGTCGAGCGCTGTTTATCTCGCACAACATTTAGCGTTACCCGATATAGCCAAGAGGTAAACTTTGAGCGAGCATCAAAAGTCTTTATGGCATTTACTAATTTTAAACATACATCTTGTGCTACATCTTCTGCATCACTTTGATGACCACACCATTTATATGCAATTTTGTAAATCAGCATATAATGACGATCAAGCAAGTTTGCAAAAGCTGCTCGATCACCTGCAATTGCGAGTTTTGCAAGCTCCTCATCATCATATATTTTATCACTTTGTGATGCAGTTTTTGTCACTTGCAATCCATTTTTAGTAATTTTATATTCTCGAGCAATATTAGATAAGACGTTTAAACTAAGGCAATCCTTGGAAAAATAAAATAATTTATTCTATGGAGTATTTTTTTACAAAATTTTGCAAAATTAACTCTGGCATATTTATACTTTCAGCTCTTATCATTTCAATTAACTTATCAGCATCATCAGGGGGAAAATAACCTCGTTCACGATAAATATTTATCCGTAATTCAAACTCATCTGGGTCGGCTTCTGGGTGGAACTGTGTTGCATAGACATTATTTTTATATCGTATCATTTGATATGGACATGGATCAGAAGCAACAAGATGTGTGCAACCATCTGGCAATTCTTGCACTGCTTCTTTATGGCCAACAAATGAGCGAAATTTATCTGAAACATTAGCTAAAATATCATCATCTATTCCCGCTTGAGTAAGGGAGCAATCAACTGCCCCAACTGGCTCAAAATATTTTTCTTTATTCACCACCCCACCAAGATGATGCGCTAAAATACCAATACCATAACAACAGCCCAAAAATGGAATATCTCGCTTTGTGATTTCATTCATTATGCCCAAGCAAGCATCTTCAATAGCCTTTTCCTGCGGTGGTTTTTTATCAATAGGATCGCTAACACAACCCGGCCCACCACCAACAATAATGCCAGAAAAATCAGTAAGATTTAAATGGCTCATGTCTGGATTTTGGTCAAGACGAATGCGCAAAACATTATTTTGTGTTAATTTAGCTTTGTTCAAAATTGCTGTAAATTCGCTATCCGATGCTGGTGTTTCGGGGCGCAATTGTAGGATTAAAAATGGCTTCATTAAGGATACCTAAAGTGACTTTAAGAAGATGGGTTCATCATCTTTTTTACAACCGCAATGGCTTGGCTTTCTCGTTCTTTCCAGTCACCTGAAATAAGCGTGTAATTTGCACCATGGGCATTAAGTTTATTTTTGATTTTTTCAAAAAACTCTTCTCGCATCTCTTGTTTGCCATAATAGCGAAGCGGATCTTCTTCCCATGGAGTATTTGCATCAAGCAAAAGATAATGATCGGGTAATTCTATGCGTGCCTCAAGATCATCTAAAGAATGACCAAGCAGCATTTCTGC
Organism: Hyphomicrobiales bacterium; assembly: GCA_027066315.1. Classification (GTDB taxonomy): domain Bacteria; phylum Pseudomonadota; class Alphaproteobacteria; order Rhizobiales; family Devosiaceae; genus S141-66. The sequence goes on along the minus strand of JAMONZ010000040.1, from coordinate 421 downwards.
CCAAACGGCGGTTAAAAGTGCGTCTGTATCTTCAAATAATATTGGCCCAGCTTTTAATGACAAGGTCTTTCTATGTGCTTCATGCCCATCGACAATAAAGTGTAATTCTTCAGCTTTATAATCACCAGATGTGCGAAATCTTTCATAGGGTCTACCATATTCAGGCACATAAGGGCCACCAAATTTTTGTGCCAAAAAATCCGCCATATAAGATTTGCCAGTGCTTTCTGGGCCAACCAAGGTTAAGCGTTTTTGAAAATGAGGGCGAACATAATCCGGAATTGATTTCCAATGCTTAAAGGGATTAGCAAGTATCTCAACAGAGTTAGCAGGAAAAGCCATCCACATCGGATCAAGAATGAAATGCTGGGCATCTAGTGCTTTTGCAAGGTCAACAAAATAACCCTCTGAGCCAATAACT
>JAMONZ010000039.1 GCA_027066315.1 Hyphomicrobiales bacterium | reverse complement strand
CGCAATGCTAAGTGAGGGAAGGGTGGTGAATAGAAATATTAGCAGAGCAAAAGAATGTAATTTTTTTATCATAGGGAGATGGATAGCAGAAAATAGTTTATGAGGGGTAAGTTAAATAAAAGGCCGCAATGAAGCGACCTTTTACCTGTTACCAGTTTTGTTTAATTAGAGGATTAATTTTTTTTCTTAGTTAGAAAATCATCAAAAAACTCTTCTAACATTTGTGACCAGATCGAAAATGCCTGATCAAAGTTTTTTACGCTAACTCCACCATTCATATTAAAATCCATTTCAAGAACGGCATCTAAATCACCATCATAATAAACCTTCGTCCAGCGTTCATTATAATTCCATTTATTTATCAATTCATAGTCGACTACAGGATTTATAAAATATGCTTGTAGGAAAAAATCTTCACAAGCAGTTGCGCTAGAGCAATTTTGGAAAGCTAAATAATAGGCATTACCCTCGATTCGCCCACGAATCGCTGGCTTACCTTCGTCATTTAATTCCAATGTAGCTGCTCCATAACCCTTTGCAATGTTCAATACATCATCAACGTTAGATCCATCAATCATGTTTTGTGCCATAATTGGTTGGGTGAGAATTGTTGTCATTAAAAGTGCTAGAGCGGTTTTTTTCATCTTTTTGATCCTTAGTAAGTTAGAAAATCAACATAATAGGCGGCTTGAGCGTAAATAATGGATAAATATAGATCGATGTCAATGACGTAGAGCAATTTTTAGCACCTAAAGTTAGTGAAGGATAAATCCAGTTATCTTAGTAAAGATTTTAAAATTAAATTTTTTAAACAATTATCTTGACGAAAAAGATAGGGCGGTCTATAGCCACATCAACTACACGGTTGGTCGTGATTTGTTTTTTAATGTAAGCCGCCAAGGCAAACCATTTTTACGGGTCAAACACACTGTTGAGTTGCTAAGATGTTTTACATAGTCGAATGCAAGAACGCTTCTTAACTGAGGCTCTCCTCTGTGACTATTTAACGCCTTTCACTTTTTTATTAAAGTGAGTAGGCGTTATGATTATGTGCTATATTTTAGTTAAATGAGATTTTTTTGATTAGAAGATAAGGGTTCGAGCAATATGCCGACCATTAACCAGTTGATACGCAAGCCAAGGCAAAACAAGCCGAAGCGAAATAAAGTTCCTGCAATGGAAGCTAACCCACAAAAGCGTGGCGTTTGCACACGTGTCTATACAACGACACCAAAAAAACCAAACTCAGCTATGCGTAAGGTTGCTAAAGTGCGCCTGACCAATCAGCGTGAAGTTATTTCATACATCCCAGGTGAGGGACATAACCTGCAAGAACACTCTGTTGTTCTTATTCGTGGTGGTCGTGTTCGTGATTTGCCGGGTGTTCGCTATCACATCTTACGTGGCGTGCTTGATACGCAAAGCGTTAAAGACCGTAGACAGCGTCGTTCGAAATATGGCGCTAAGCGACCGAAATAAGGAAGAAAAGATATGTCCCGTCGGCATCGTGCAGAAAAACGTGTAATTAATCCAGATCCAAAATTTGATGATTTGGTTGTTATGAAATTTATGAATTCCCTTATGTTAGATGGTAAAAAATCTGCAGCAGAACGTATTGTATATGGCGCATTTGACCTTGTGCAAGAACGCTCAAAGCAAGATCCAATCACTGTCTTTCATCAAGCGTTAGAAAATATTCGTCCAAGTGTAGAAGTTCGCTCTCGCCGTGTTGGTGGTGCAACTTACCAAGTTCCCGTTGAAGTTCGTTCCGAGCGTCAGCAAGCCCTTGCTATTCGTTGGTTGATTGAGAGTGCGCGCAAGCGTGGTGAAAATACAATGGTTGATCGTTTGTCTGGTGAATTAATGGACGCTGTAAACGGACGTGGTCAAGCAGTTAAGAAACGTGAAGATACGCACAAAATGGCTGATGCCAACCGTGCTTTTTCACACTACCGTTGGTAGAGGTATAGAGTTAGAGATATGGCACGCGAATACGATATAAATGATTACCGCAATTTTGGCATTATGGCTCATATTGACGCTGGGAAAACCACGACAACTGAGCGTATCCTTTATTATACAGGTAAAAGCCACAAGATCGGTGAAGTTCATGATGGTGCTGCCACTATGGATTGGATGGAGCAAGAGCAAGAGCGTGGTATTACCATTACCTCTGCGGCTACAACTACATTTTGGAATGATAGAAGTGGTAAAAAGCATCGCTTTAACATAATTGACACACCTGGTCACGTTGATTTCACTATTGAAGTTGAGCGTTCATTGCGTGTGCTTGATGGTGCTATTGCGCTTCTTGATGCAAATGCTGGTGTTGAGCCGCAAACAGAAACTGTTTGGCGTCAAGCTGATAAATATTCTGTTCCTCGTATGATCTTTGTCAATAAAATGGACAAAATCGGTGCTGATTTTTATCGTTGTGTAGAAATGATTGATTCACGACTTGGTGGAACTCCAGTTGTTCTTCAATTGCCAATTGGTGCTGAAAGTGAATTTGCTGGTGTTGTTGATCTTATTGAGATGAATGCACTTGTATGGCGCAATGAAGAGCTTGGTGCGCAATGGGATGTTGTTGAAATTCCTGATGACCTTAAAGACAAAGCAGATGAGTATCGAACTCGTTTGATTGAAGCTGTTGCTGAATATGATGATGAAGTGATGATGGCGTATCTTGAAGGTGAAATACCTGATAACGATACTATTCGTAAACTTATTCGCCAAGGTACATGTGATGTTAAATTCTTTCCTGTGCTTTGTGGTTCTGCCTTTAAAAACAAAGGTGTGCAGCCATTACTTGATGCAGTGATTGATTTTCTTCCATCTCCGCTTGATGTTCCTGCGATTACTGGGATTGATGCTAAGACTGAAGAAGAAATTACACGTGAGGCATCTGATGATGCTCCGTTCTCAATGCTTGCTTTTAAAATTGCTAATGATCCTCATATGGGATCACTTACATTTTGCCGAATTTACTCAGGTAAGTTAGAGCAGGGTGCAATGGTTGAAAATACTGTTAAAGGTAAGCGTGAGCGTGTTGGTCGTATGTTTGAAATGCACTCAAACTCTCGTGAGCAAATTACAGAGGCTTTTGCTGGTGATATTGTTGCGATTGTTGGTCTTAAGGATACAACAACTGGTGATACTCTTAGTGTTGCGTCGCATCCTGTTATTCTTGAGCGTATGGAATTTCCTGATCCGGTTATTGAGATTGCGGTTGAGCCAAAAACTAAAGCTGACCAAGAGAAAATGGGCATAGCCTTAAATCGTCTTGCTGCTGAAGATCCAAGTTTTAGAGTTAAATCTGACGAAGAGAGCGGACAGACGATTATTGCTGGTATGGGCGAGCTTCACCTTGATATTTTGATTGATCGTATGAAGCGTGAGTTTAGTGTTGAAGCTAATATTGGTCAGCCTCAGGTTGCATATCGTGAAACCATTACTCGTGCTGCTGATGTTGATTATACGCACAAAAAACAATCTGGTGGTTCTGGTCAGTTTGCTCGTGTTAAAATGACAATTGAGCCAAATGAAGTTGGTGCTGGTTTTGAGTTTGAATCAAAAGTTGTTGGCGGTAACGTTCCAAAAGAATATATTCCAGGCGTTCAAAAAGGCGTAGCAAGTGTTATGGGTGCTGGTATTTTAATTGGCTTCCCTATTGTTGATGTAAAAGTTACGCTTAATGATGGTGCTTACCATGATGTAGATTCATCTGTTCTTGCCTTTGAAATTGCAGGTCGTGCGGGTTTCCGTGAAGCTATTGCAGAAGCTAGTCCAAAAATTCTTGAACCAGTGATGAAGGTTGAAGTGGTAACCCCTGAAGACTATATGGGTGATGTTATTGGTGATTTGAATTCACGTCGTGGGCAAATTCAAGGTACTGAAACTCGTGGAATATCACAAGTTATCAATGCGTTTGTTCCTTTGGCGAATATGTTTGGTTATGTGAATAACCTTCGCTCAATGAGCCAAGGTCGTGCGCAATATACAATGGTTTTTGATCATTATGAGCAAGTTCCAAAAGCAGTTGCTGTAGAAATCAAAGAAAAATACGCTTAAGAATAAGTATTTGAGTTAAAATAATTAGTATAAACCTCAGCTATTATGAGCTGAAGCTAACGGAGAAGAAAAATGGGTAAAGAGAAGTTTGAACGTAATAAGCCGCATTGTAACATTGGTACAATTGGCCATGTTGATCACGGCAAAACAAGCCTAACGGCTGCTATTACTAAGGTTTTGGCTGAACAAGGTGGTGCTGAATTTAAGGATTATGCTGATATTGATGCAGCTCCTGAAGAAAAAGCTCGTGGTATTACTATTTCTACTGCGCACGTTGAGTATGAAACTGAAAAACGTCACTATGCACACGTTGATTGCCCTGGTCACGCTGATTATGTAAAAAACATGATTACTGGTGCGGCGCAAATGGATGGCGGCATTTTGGTTGTTTCAGCGTCTGATGGTCCTATGCCTCAAACACGTGAGCATATCTTGCTTGCTCGTCAGGTTGGTGTTCCTGCGCTTGTTGTTTTCCTAAACAAAGTTGATCAAGTAGATGATGAAGAACTACTTGAGCTAGTTGAGATGGAAATCCGTGAATTACTAGATATGTATGATTTCCCTGGTGACGATATTCCTATTATTCGTGGCTCTGCTCTTGCAGCTCTTGAAGATAGAGATGACGAAATTGGCAAGAATGCAATAATTGAGCTTATGAAAGCTGTTGATGAATATATTCCTCAACCTGCTCGTCCAATTGATCAGCCTTTCCTTATGCCGATTGAAGATGTTTTCTCAATTTCAGGTCGTGGTACTGTTGTTACTGGTCGTGTTGAGCGTGGTATTGTTAAGGTTGGCGAAGAAGTTGAAATCGTTGGCGTTAAAGATACACAAAAAACAACGGTTACTGGTGTTGAAATGTTCCGCAAGCTACTTGATAGTGGTGAAGCTGGTGACAATATCGGTGCTCTAATTCGTGGTGTTGATCGTGAGCAAGTTGAGCGTGGTCAAGTTCTTTGCGCTCCTGGTTCTGTTAAGCCACATACAAAATTTGTTGGTGAAGCATATATCTTGACTAAAGATGAGGGTGGTCGTCACACGCCATTCTTTAATAACTATCGCCCACAATTCTATTTCCGTACAACTGACGTTACAGGTGTTGTTACACTTAAAGACGGCGTTGAGATGGTTATGCCTGGTGATAATGTTGAAATTAACGTTGAGCTTATTGTTCCTATTGCAATGGAAGAGAAACTACGTTTCGCTATCCGTGAAGGTGGAAGAACTGTTGGTTCTGGCGTTGTTGCAAAAATCGTTGAGTAAATAAAACTTAAAGTTTAGGGCGTGATGCCCTAGAAATTGGGCATCACTAACTAATAAACTTGGAAATATAACTATGAACTCTCAAAATATTCGCATAAGGCTAAAGGCTTTTGATCATCGTGTTCTTGATGTATCAACACGTGAAATCGTTAATACAGCGAAACGCACGGGTGCTCAAGTTAGAGGGCCAATTCCACTGCCGACGCGGATTGATAAATATACTGTCAACCGCTCACCCCATGTTAATAAAAAATCACGTGAGCAGTTTGAAATTCGAACCCATAAACGTCTATTAGACATTGTGGATCCGACACCTCAAACAGTTGATGCACTAATGAAGCTTGATCTCGCCGCTGGTGTAGATGTTGAGATTAAACTGTAAGTTAGAAGAATAGAAAAGGTTGGAACCAATGCGTTCTGGATTGATAGCACAAAAGCTGGGTATGACCCGCATATTTAAGGATGACGGAAGTTTAATTCCTGTCACCGTATTGGGTTTGCAAAACTGCCAAGTGGTAGCTCAGCGTACTGCAGATAAAGATGGATATACCGCCCTACAATTAGGTGCTGGTGTGGCTAAAGTGAAAAATACGCCCAAAGCACAACGTGGACAGTTCGCTGTTGCCAAAGTTGAGCCTAAGCGTCACGTAGCTGAATTTCGTGTAAGTGACGAAAACCTCATTGAAGTTGGATCTTCAATGCTGGCTAATCACTTTAATGAAGGTCAGTTAGTTGATGTTACAGGTACTTCCGTTGGTAAAGGTTTTGCTGGTGCGATGAAACGTCACAACTTTGGTGGTCTTCGTGCTACTCACGGTGTTTCGATCTCTCATCGTTCTCACGGGTCAACAGGTAACTCACAAGATCCTGGTCGTGTTTTTAAAGGCAAAAAAATGGCTGGTCACATGGGTGACGAAAGAGTAACCACTCAGAATGTTACGGTTGTTAAAACTGATGTTGAGCGTGGATTAATCATGGTTCAAGGTTCAGTTCCTGGGTCAAAAGGTGGCTGGATTAGAATTAGCGATGCTGTTAAAAAGCCAATTCCTAGCGATGCAGTTTTACCTGGCTCTTTTAAAGCTCCAAAAGCCGATGCGGCTTCAAATTCAAAAGAAGCTCCTGCTGATGGGGGTGAGGAATAATGGATATTAAAGTAACTACACTTGAGGGCAAAGCGTCTGGCAAAGTAACTTTGGACGATAAAGTTTTCGGACTTGAGCCTAGAGAAGATATTATTCATCGTATGGTTCGTTATCAATTGGCAAAACGTCAAGCTGGTACACATGATGTAAAAAATCGCGCTGAAATCAAAGGCTCAATGAAAAAATTTGTAGCTCAAAAAGGTTCGGGTGGCGCACGTCACTCTACCCGTAAAGCAAATATCTTTAGAGGTGGTGGTCGTGCTTTTGGTCCTACTCCAAGATCGCATGCTATTGGCCTACAAAAGAAGGTTCGTACTTTGGCTCTTAAATTTGCACTTAGTGCAAAGGTAAAGTCTGGTGAGCTTATCATTTTAGATAAAGCTGTTTTGAAAGATCCAAAAACTGCTGATTTGAGAAAATCATTTGAAAGTCTTGGTCTAAAAAATGCTTTGATTATTGATGGCTCAGAACTTGATAAAAACTTTGCACTTGCTGCAAAAAACGTTCCAATGATTGACGTGCTTCCTGCTCAAGGTATCAACGTTTATGACATTATTCGTCGTCATAATTTGGTGCTTACAAAAGCAGCCCTTGAAGCACTGGAGGTTCGCTTCTCATGAGTATTTCAAAATTTGATATTATCCGCAATCCAGTTGTGACAGAAAAATCAACTATGGCTTCTGAAGCTAATCAAGTTGTTTTTGATGTAGCAATTGATGCAACAAAACCGCAGATTAAAAAAGCAGTTGAAGAATTATTTTCTGTTAAAGTTAAAGCTGTGAATACTAATGTACGTAAGGGCAAGGTGAAACGTTTTCGTGGCATTATTGGTCGACGTAAAGATGTTAAAAAAGCAATTGTCACTCTTGTTGATGGTCAATCCATCGACATTGCGACTGGCTTGTAAGAGAGGAAAAGGATTTAATTATGGCTTTAAAGCAATATAAACCAACTTCTCCTGGTCGTCGTGCGCTTATTGGCATTGATCGTTCAGAATTGTGGAATGGTAAACCGGTTAAAAAACTTTCAGAAGGTTTGACTAAAACTGGTGGTCGTAACAATAAAGGCCGTATTACATCACGTCGTCGTGGTGGTGGTCATAAACGCACTTATCGTTTGATAGATTTTAAGCGTGTTAAATATGACGTGGTTGGAGTGGTTGAGAGGATTGAATATGATCCAAACCGCACAGGATTTATCGCTCTAATCAATTATGAAGATGGTGAGCAAGCATATATTTTGGCTCCACAGCGTCTTGGTGCTGGTGATAAGGTTATTTCATCTCGTAATGGAGCAGACGTTAAGCCAGGCAATTGTATGCCGCTTGAAAAAATGCCAGTTGGCACGATTGTTCATAATATTGAAATGAAACCAGGTAAGGGCGCACAGATTGCTCGTTCGGCTGGTGCTTATGCTCAATTTGTTGGTCGTGATCAGGGTTGGGCAACACTTCGCCTTAAATCAGGCGAGCAAAGAAAAGTTCATGGTTCTTGTTTGGCAACTGTTGGTTCTGTTTCGAACCCAGATCATTCAAATACAAACCTTGGTAAAGCTGGCCGCAAACGCTGGTTAGGCGTTCGCCCAAGTGTTCGTGGTGTTGCCATGAACCCTGTAGATCACCCTCATGGTGGTGGTGAAGGTCGTACCTCTGGTGGTCGTCATCCTGTTAGTCCTTGGGGTCAACCTACCAAGGGTAAGAGAACTCGTACAAACAAAGCGACGGATAAATTTATTGTTCGCTCGCGTCACGCTAAGAAGGGCAGGTAATTAATGACCCGTTCAGTTTGGAAAGGCCCATTTGTTGATGGGTATCTATTGAAAAAAGCCGAAAAAGTTCGTGAAAGCGGACGTAATGAGGTTATCAAAATCTGGAGCCGTCGTTCAACGATATTGCCTCAGTTTGTTGGTCTTACTTTTGGTGTTTATAATGGCAAAAAACATATTCCGGTTAACATAAGCGAAGACATGATTGGTCACAAGTTTGGTGAATTCTCACCAACTCGTACTTATTATGGTCATACTGCTGATAAAAAGGCCAAGAGAGGCTAGTTATGGGTAAGCTAAAAACAGAGCGTGCGCTCAAGGATAATGAAGCTAAAGCAGTTTTACGTGCAGTGCGCGTAAGTCCGCAAAAGTTAAATCTTGTAGCTCAACAAATTCGTGGTTTGAAAGTAGAAAAAGCGTTAGCTGATCTTTCATTCTCACCTAAAAGAATTGCTGCAGCAGTTAAGAAAACACTTGAGAGTGCAATTGCTAACGCAGAGAATAACCATGGTTTAGACACAGATGCCCTTGTGGTTTCTCATGCCTTTGTTGGGAATTCTATTGTAATGAAACGTTTTCGTGCTAGAGCACGTGGGCGATCTGCACAAATTCAAAAGCCATTTGCACATTTAACAATTATTGTATCTGAAGTTCAGGAGACTGCATAATGGGACAAAAGATTAACCCCATCGGCTTTCGCCTTGGCATTAACCGTACTTGGGATTCTCGTTGGTTTGCTAACAAAGGTGAGTATGGCTCTTTATTACAAGAAGATTTGGCAATTCGCAAAGCTCTTGGTAAAGAGTTAAAAAATGCAGCCGTTTCTAAAGTTGTAATTGAGCGTCCGCACCGTAAATGCCGTGTGTTTATTCATACTGCACGCCCAGGTATTGTTATTGGTAAAAAAGGAGCTGATATTGAGAAGATTAAAAAGCTCGTTAGTAAATTTACTGATAGTGAAGTTCATGTGAATATTGTTGAAGTTCGTAAGCCTGAAGTTGATGCTAACCTTGTAGCTCAAGGTATTGCTCAGCAGCTTGAACGCCGTGTTGCTTTTCGTAGAGCAATGAAGCGTTCTGTTCAAACCGCAATGCGTATGGGTGCAGAAGGCATTCGTGTAAATGTTGCAGGTCGTCTTGGTGGAACAGATATTGCTAGACTTGAATGGTATCGTGAGGGGCGTGTTCCTTTGCATACGCTTCGTGCTGATATTGATTATGGTGTTTATGAAGCCAACACAACTTATGGCATTATTGGCATTAAAGTTTGGATTTATAAGGGTGATGTTATGGAGCATGACCCAATGGCTCACGATCGTCGTGCGAGCGAAGCTGGTGGCCCTGGTAGTGGTCAGCAACAACGCCGCCGTGAACCAGCAGCAAGATAGGGAGCGGTAAAAGATGTTACAACCAAAACGCACAAAATTCCGCAAAGCCCATAAAGGGCGTATTCATGGTGTTGCCAAAGGTGGATTTACGCTTACATTTGGTCAATATGGTCTAAAAGCACTTGAGCCAGAGCGTATTACTGCTCGTCAAATTGAAGCTGCTCGTCGTGCTATGACAAGGCAAATGAAACGTGCTGGTCGTGTTTGGATTAGAGTTTTTCCAGATGTGCCAGTATCAAAAAAGCCAACAGAAGTTCGCATGGGTAAAGGTAAGGGTACGCCAGAATATTGGGCTGCTCGTGTTCACCCTGGTAGAGTGATGTTTGAAATTGACGGTGTGACTGAAGAAGTTGCTCGTGAAGCTCTGCGTCTTGCTGCTATGAAATTGCCAATCAAGACACGGTTTGTTAGCCGTGTCACAGATTAAGGGGCACTATGTTATGAAAGCAAGTGACGTAAGAGCTAAGACAGTAGACGAATTGAAAGATGAGCTATTGAATTTGAAGAAAGAGCAGTTCAATCTGCGTTTTCAAGGGGCGACTCAGCAATTGGAATCTACTTCTCGTGTTAAGGAAGTTAGACGTGATATTGCACGAGTTAAAACAGTGTTGAATGAAAAATTGCAAGTTAAGGAACAGGTCTAGATATGCCTAAACGAATTTTGCAGGGAACTGTTGTTTCCGATAAAAATGAAAAAACAGTTGTGGTTCGAGTTGATCGTAGATTTACTCATCCACTTTTGAAGAAAACGGTTCGTCGTTCTAAAAAATATCATGCCCATGATGAGAGCAATGCTCTTAAAATTGGTGCTATGGTATCTATTGAGGAATGTGTTCCAATTTCTAAAAATAAGCGGTGGACGGTTATTTCGTCTACTTAAATTAATTTATGGTTTAGCGGATTGCACTATTGCATGAGGCCAAGGATAACAAGAAGGCATCATTATTATGATTCAGATGCAAACAAATCTAGAGGTTGCGGATAATTCCGGTGCTAAACGTGTCATGTGCATTAAAGTACTTGGCGGTTCGCATCGTAAATATGCTTCAGTTGGGGACATTATTGTAGTGTCCGTAAAAGACGCTATTCCTCGTGGTAAAGTAAAAAAAGGTCAGGTGTTGAAAGCTATTGTTGTTCGCACTAAGTTTGATATACGTCGTAAAGATGGTAGTGTTATTCGTTTTGATAGCAATGCTGCGGTGTTAATTAATGCCAACAAAGAGCCACTTGGAACACGTATTTTTGGTCCAGTTCCTCGTGAGTTGCGTGCCAAAAACCATATGAAAATTATTTCGCTTGCACCGGAGGTGCTATAAAATGGCTGCTAAAATTAAAAAAGGCGATAAAGTTGTTGTGTTAAGCGGCAAGGACAGAGGGAAAACTGGTGAAGTTCTTCAAATTTTACCAGAAAAAAACCGTGCTCTTGTTCAAGGTATAAACTTGATGAAACGTCATACAAAACAAAGCGCAAATCAAGAAGCTGGTATTTATACCAAAGAGGCTTCTATTCACCTATCTAACTTGGCATTTGCTGATCCAAAAGATGGCAAGCCTTCAAGAGTTGGTTTTAAGATAAAAGATGGCGTTAAATCTCGTTTCGCCAAGCGTAGTGGAGAAACTATCAATGGCTGAGGTATATGTTCCGCGTTTACGCACTCAATATAATGATGTTGTACGCGCTAGTATGACTAAGGATTTTGGTTATAAAAATCCTATGGAAGTTCCTAAACTCGACAAAATAGTCCTTAATATGGGTGTTGGCGAGGCTGTTGGTGATAGCAAGAAAATTAAAATTGCTGCCGCTGATATGGAAATGATTGCTGGTCAAAAACCAGTTATCACTTATGCACGAAAGTCTATTGCGGGCTTTAAGGTGCGTGAAGAAATGGCACTTGGAGTAAAAGTTACTCTACGTAAGACACGTATGTATGAATTTGCAGATCGCTTGGTAAATATAGTTATGCCTCGCATTCGTGATTTCAGGGGTCTTAATTCCAAGAGTTTTGATGGTCATGGTAATTTTGCTATGGGTATTAAGGAGCATATTGTGTTTCCTGAAATTAATTATGAGCAGGTCGATCAGATGTGGGGAATGGACATTATTATATGTACCACTGCCAAAACAGATGATGAAGCACGTGCTCTTTTAACGGCTTTCAACTTCCCATTTGGCCAATAGTGCTAAAGTCGGAAAGAGAAGAGAAGAGATTATAAAATATGGCTAAGACCAGCTCAGTAGAAAAAAATAAACGTCGCATTAAGTTGACTAAGCGTTATGAAAATAAACGTTCGGCGTTAAAAACTATTATCTATAATAAAGAATTGCCTCTTGAAGAGCGATTTAAAGCAGGCTTGAAACTGGCAGAATTGCCACGTAATAGCTCAAGTGTTCGTGTTCGTAACCGCTGTGAAGTGAGCGGTCGTCCACGTGGTTATTATCGTAAACTTAGACTTAGCCGCATTGCGCTTCGTGAACTTGGCAATTTTGGCCAAATTCCTGGCCTTGTTAAGTCGAGCTGGTAGGGGGAATAATATGTCTTTTTCTGATCCAATTGGTGATATGCTTACACGTATTCGTAATGCGCATATGCGTAATAAAGATAGTGTATTAACACCAGCATCGACTCTTCGTGGTCGTGTGTTAGAAGTTTTAAAGTCTGAAGGTTTTATTCGTGGTTATTCAGAAACCAAATTTGAAAATGGTTCTGCTGAATTTTCTATCGAATTGAAATATCTTGAGCAAGAACCTGTAATTCGTGAGATTCAGCGTGTTTCTCGTCCGGGTCGTCGGGTTTATGCCTCGGTAAAAAATATACCAACCATTGCAAATGGTCTTGGTGTTTCTATCATCTCTACCCCAAAGGGTGTTATGGCAGATCATGAAGCTCGCTCGCAAAATGTTGGTGGTGAAGTGTTGTGCCGCGTCTTCTAATTGAAGATAAAGCACAGTTTAATTAGAACAAACTGAGTTAAAAAAGGTTTGAAATATGTCCCGTACTGGCAAAAAACCGGTAACCCTAGATGGAGCAAGTGTTTCTGTTGAAGGTCAAATAGTTACCGCAAAAGGTGCTAAAGGCGAATTAAGCGTCGAGTTAGTCGATGTTGTAAGCGCAAAAGTCACCGATGCAGGTGTTGTGATTGAACCAGTAGGCGAGAGCGCATTTGCTCGAGCATCTTGGGGAACTTTTCGCTCGCTTGTTCAAAATATTGTTACTGGAGTAACTAAAGGTTTTGAGAAAAAACTGGCAATCTCTGGTGTTGGTTATCGTGCTGCATTACAAGGTAATGACCTTAAGCTATTATTGGGCTTTTCTCATGATGTTGTTTATAAAGCACCGCAAGGTATTAAACTTGCTGTTCCTTCACCAACAGAAATCACTGTTAGTGGAATTGACAAACAATTAGTTGGTCAAGTTGCTGCAAATATTAGAGCCTATCGTCCACCTGAGCCTTATAAAGGCAAGGGCGTTCGTTATGTGGACGAATATGTCTACCGCAAAGATGGCAAGAAGAAGTAAGGACTGAATTGATATGATTAAAAAACTCAGCGGAAGTGATCGTCGTAAAGCTCGTGTGCGTCGTGCTATTAAAGCTCGTGCAAACGGCACTCCACGTTTAAGTGTGTTTCGTTCAGGGAAAAATATTTACGCTCAAGTTATTGATGATGTGAATGGTGTTACTCTTGCAGCTGCATCAACACTTGATAATGACATAAAAAAAGACAATAAGAGTGGTGCAACACAAGATGCTGCAATGGCTACTGGCAAATTAATTGCTCAGCGTGCTAAAGAAGCTAATATTGAAAAAGTTGTTTTTGATCGTGGTCCATATATATTTCATGGCAGAGTTAAAGCATTAGCTCAGGCTGCTCGTGAAGCTGGGTTGAGTTTTTAAATTAAGCCTTATAGCTAATTAATAGAAAAGATTTGAGATTTAAGTGATGAAAAAAGATCAAGAGCGTGAAAGCGAATTTGTAGATCGTTTGGTGCATATTAACCGTGTAGCAAAAGTTGTTAAGGGCGGTAAACGCTTTGCTTTTGCGGCATTAGTTGTTATTGGTGACCAAAAGGGTAGAGTTGGCTTTGGCCATGGCAAGGCTCGTGAAGTGCCTGAAGCCATTCGCAAAGCTACTGAAAATGCAAAACGCCAATTAATTCGTGTGCCACTACGTGAAGCACGCACTTTGCATCATGATGTAAAGGGTCGGTTTGGAGCTGGTAAGGTGATTTTACGTGCTGCCCCTCCAGGAACGGGTATTATTGCTGGTGGTCCTATGCGTGCTGTTTTTGAAACACTTGGCATCAATGATATTGTTGCTAAATCTCAAGGTAGCGCAAACCCATATAATATGATTAGAGCTACATTTGAAGCGTTGAAAAATGTGGATAGCCCTCGTTCGGTTGCCTCGCGTCGTGGTCTTAAAGTTTCAGAACTACAAGCTCGTCGTGGTGAAGCCGGAATTGATGCTTAAAACTGCTAAAATATAGAGTTTTTGAAAAGAGAATATTATGAGTGAAAAAACAGTAACAGTTGAGCAAGTCGGAAGTCCGATAAGACGTGAAAAATCACAACGTGCAACTTTGGTAGGTCTTGGCCTTAATAAAATGCACCGTCAACGTACGCTTAAGGATACACCACAAGTTCGTGGCATGATAAATAAGGTTTCACACCTTGTTCGTGTTGTTGACGAGAAATAAACATTAGGAATTTTACTATGCGTTTAAATAATCTTAGCGATAATAGCGGTGCTACAAAAAATCGCATTCGAGTTGGCAGAGGAATTGGCTCTGGTAAAGGTAAAACTGGCGGTCGTGGCATGAAGGGGCAGAAATCTCGCTCTGGTGTTGCAATTAAAGGCTTTGAAGGTGGGCAAATGCCACTTCATATGAGAATGCCTAAACGTGGTTTTAACAATCCGTTTGCAAAAAAGTTTAATGCTGTTCGTCTTGATCGTGTTCAACGTGCAATTGATGCTGGCAAGCTAGATCCAAAAAATATAATTGATAGTGCTGCACTTGTTGCTTCTGGTGTTATTCGCCGTGCAAAAGATGGCGTTCGTCTTATTGCTGGTGGTGAATTGCTTGCTAAAAAACTATCCTTTAAAGTAAGTCATGTTTCTGGCGGAGCTTTAAAAGCGATAGAAAATAATGGCGGCAAGGTAGAATTGCCTCCAGTAAAAGTACCAGTTAGAAAAATGGCAAAAAAAGCCCCAAAAAGCGAATAGAATTTTTGGCTTAATTTTTAGGAGCTATCTATGGCATCAGCAGCTGAGCAATTAGCACGTAATTTAAGTTTTGCTACATTTGGCAAAGCTAAACAGTTACAACAACGCATCTGGTTTACGCTGGGTGCTTTGCTAATTTATAGGGTTGGAACATATATTCCAATGCCTGGAATTGACCCTGATGCTTATGCGCAGACATTTGAGCAAGCTCAACAAGGTGTTGTTGGTTTGTTTAATATGTTTGCTGGTGGTGCTGTTGAGCGTATGGCAATTTTTGCGCTTAACCTAATTCCATATATTACCGCTTCGATTATTATTCAAGTTATGTCCTCGGCTTCGCCAAAACTTGAAGCCCTTAAAAAAGAGGGTGGAGAAGCTGGCCGCAGAAAAATTAATCAATATACGCGCTATTTAACGGTGGCATTTTGTACTGTTCAGGCTTATGGCATTGCTATTGGGCTAGAATCCAGCCCTGGTGTTGTGCTTGATCCTGGTTGGTTCTTTAGAGTTTCTACTATGATTACGCTAGTTGGCGGCACTATGTTTTTGATGTGGCTGGGTGAGCAGATTACAGCTCGTGGTGTTGGCAACGGCATTTCACTAATCATTTTCGCAGGTATTGTTGCTAACCTTCCATCGACTATTGCACAAACACTAGAGCTTAGCCGAACAGGGGCTTTACCAACCATTGCAGTTGTTGGTATGTTGGTTTTAGCAATTGTTGTAATTGGTGTGATTGTATTTTTTGAGCGTGCGCAACGCCGCCTATTAATTCAATATCCAAAACGCCAGGTCGGCAATAAAATGTTCCAAGGCGATACTTCTCATTTGCCACTTAAACTTAACACAGCTGGTGTTATCCCAGTTATTTTTGGCTCTTCAATATTGCTAATGCCTGCAACTCTTTCATCTTTTGCAGCGCAAGGGAATTCTCCGCAATGGCTGCAATTTATATCAGCTTTACTTGGGCGAGGGCAGCCGCTTTATCTAATTATGTTTGCCGGCTTTATCATGTTTTTTGCTTTCTTTTATACAGCGATTGTATTTAATCCATCTGATACTGCGGATAATTTAAAAAAATCTGGAGGCTTTATTCCTGGAATTCGCCCCGGAGAGAGAACTGCAGCTCATATTGATTATGTTTTAACTAGAATAACTGTTGTTGGTGCGCTTTATTTGGCTGTTGTGGCTCTAATACCAGAGGTGTTATTTAGTCAGCTAAATATCTCACAATTTATTGGGGGAACGTCTTTGTTGATTATGGTGACGGTTACGCTTGATACGGTTTCGCAAATTCAAAGCCATTTGGTTGCTCAGCAATATGAAGGCTTGGTTAAAAAATCACGCTTAGGGGGTAGACGCAAGAAATGAGATTAGTTCTTTTAGGGCCTCCAGGGGCAGGCAAGGGTACACAAGCACAATATTTGATTGATGCTTATAATATTGTGCAATTATCAACAGGCGATATTTTACGCTCAGCTATTGCTCAAAAAACTGTCTTAGGTCTTAAAGCCAAAGAAATAATGGCTCGTGGTGACTTAGTGTCAGATGATATTGTTAATGCTATTGTTTCTGAGAGACTCTCAGATAAAGATTGCCAAAATGGTTTTATACTTGATGGCTTTCCAAGGACGATTGTTCAAGCTGATAGTTTGAGTGATATGTTGAATGAAAAAAGCATGAAACTTGATGCTGTTATTGAGCTTAGAGTTGATGAGGATATTTTAGTTGATCGTATTCTTAATCGTGCAAAAGAATCAGGTGTTGCAAGAGCAGATGATGACGAAGAAGTTATTCGTAATCGCTTTGATGTTTATAAAAAACTTACTAAGCCACTAGTCGCCTATTATAGCGAAAAAGGCCTATTAAGAAGCATTGACGGCATGCAGGATATGGAAAAGGTAAGGTTAGCCATTAAAAAGGCCTTGCAAGAGTAAAAGTCATTTGGTTTTAAAGTTTAAACTTATATTGACTTTGTTTGTTAGAATCGTTAGTAACCGCCAGTCTTTCATTTTTTGACTGGAAAATGGGTTATTTTAGTATGCCGGATTTTCCGGTCGAATTTTGTTTAATAATGAATGGGCATATTGCCTATTTATAAAATTTAAGGAGTGCTTTAAGTGGCACGTATTGCAGGTATCAATGTTCCAACTAATAAGCGTGTAGTAATTGCGCTTCAATATATTCATGGAATTGGTGCGACTAAGGCGATTGAGATCTGTAAAAAGGTCAATATTCCAGCTGAACGTCGTGTTAATGAAATGACAGATGCTGAACTTACTCTTGTTCGCGAAGCTATTGATAAAGATTATATTGTTGAAGGTGACTTACGTCGCTCAGTTTCTATGAACATCAAACGTTTGATGGATCTTGGTAGCTATCGTGGCATTAGGCATCGTCGTGGTTTGCCCGTTCGTGGTCAACGCACACACACAAATGCAAGAACTCGCAAAGGCCCAGCTAAGGCAATTGCAGGTAAAAAGAAATAAGAGATTTTTATAATAAGAATTTCTTCGGTGGAGCTAGTTTCGTAATATTTACGTAAAGTAGCAATGAGATCGATAAAAGGTAAAATAATGGCTAAAAGTGAAACTACCCGCGTTCGTCGTAAAGTACGCAAAAATATTACCTCTGGCGTTGCGCATGTAAACGCTTCATTCAACAACACAATGATAACAATTACAGATGTTCAAGGCAATACTATTGCTTGGTCTTCTGGCGGTGTTATGGGCTTTAAGGGTTCTCGTAAATCAACCCCTTATGCAGCTCAGATTGCAGCTGAAGATTGTGCTACTAAAGCACAAGAGCATGGTGTAAAAACATTGGAAGTTGAAGTTCGTGGACCTGGTTCTGGTCGGGAATCAGCTCTTAGAGCTTTGCAAGCAGCAGGCTTTGTAATCACAAGTATTCGTGATGTTACCACTATCCCTCACAACGGGTGTCGTCCACGCAAAAGACGTCGTGTGTAAAAACTATAGTGTTGTTTGACCCAAATTTTGGGTCAGTTTTATTTTTGGCCGAATATTAGGCGACGTGATTTAAATTATAATCACATTTAAACAAAAGGATGTTGGTGGCATGATCCAAACAAATTGGCAAGAACTTATCAAGCCTACAAAGTTAGACGTTATTTCAGGTGAAGTTGAGCATGTTGCTTCAGTTATTGCTGAACCGCTAGAGCGTGGTTTTGGGCTTACACTTGGCAATGCTTTGCGACGTGTTTTATTGTCATCGCTTCAAGGCGCGGCAGTTACAGCAATTCAGATTGATGGTGTTTTGCATGAATTTTCATCTGTTGCAGGTGTTCGTGAAGACATTACGAATATCGTTTTAAGTGTTAAAGAAATTGCTATTCGAATGGAAGAAGAAGGGCCAAAACGCCTTACTATTTCCAAAAAAGGGCCAGCAACTGTTAAAGCAAAAGATATTGAAATTTCTGGCGATATTGAAATTTTAAATCCTGACCTTGTGCTTTGTCATCTTGATGATGGTGCTGAGTTGAATATGGAATTAACAATCAATACTGGCAAAGGCTATGCGCCAGCTGATACAAACCGCCCAGAAGATGCGCCAATTGGTTTTATTCCGGTTGATAGCTTGTTTTCTCCAGTTCGCCGCGTAAGCTATAATGTTGAAGCTACTCGTGAGGGGCAGGTTCTTGATTATGATAAGTTGAATTTAAAAGTTGAAACAAATGGTGCAGTAACTCCTGAAGATGCGATTGCTTTTGCAGCTCGTATTTTGCAAGATCAACTTGCTATATTTGTTAATTTTGAAGAGCCAGAAATTGAAGCTCCTGTGGATACAACTCCAGAGTTAGCGTTTAATCCAGCTCTATTGAAAAAAGTTGATGAGCTTGAGTTTTCTGTTCGTTCAGCTAACTGCCTAAAGAATGATAATATTGTTTATATTGGTGATCTTATCCAAAAAAGTGAGGGTGAAATGCTTCGCACTCCTAACTTTGGTCGCAAGTCACTAAATGAGATTAAAGAAATTTTGGCGCAAATGGGTCTACATCTTGGTATGGATGTAGCAAATTGGCCGCCAGAGAATATTGATGACCTAGCTAAACGCTATGACGATCATTATTGATTTTTATAAGTGTTTAGGTTTTAGAGTTTTATTGGAGAATTATTATGCGTCACGGAAAAGCAAATAGAAAATTAAACAGAACATCAAGCCACCGTATGGCTATGTTTGCAAATATGGCTGCTGCGCTTGTTAAGCATGAGCAGATTGTTACAACTTTGCCTAAGGCAAAAGATTTGCGCCCGATCGTTGAAAAACTAATTACACTTGGCAAAAAAGGCGATCTAGCTGCTCGTCGCCGTGCAATTTCTAAACTACGTGACGAAGAAATGGTGAAGAAAATATTCTCAACTCTTGGCCCTCGTTATGCAGATCGTCAAGGCGGATATATTCGCATCATGAAAGCTGGATTTCGTTATGGCGATAATGCTCCAATGGCAGTAATTGAGTTTGTGGATCGTGACGTTAGTGCAAGAGGCAAAGATTCTGGTCCTGTTATTATTAAAGAAGTAGAAGAAGAAGGCGCAGAAGCGTAAGACTTTTCACTTTATAAGAATTTTAAAAGCAGTTGCGAATAGTTTCGTGACTGCTTTTTTTTCTTTTTTTCCTTCTCCCCTCGCGGGAGAAGGAAGAACGAGCGTGTTCTTTTATTCTTGAATTTCCTTGCTAACGCCAGCAATAAAACATCAACGTCATACCGTTGAAAAACGGTATCCATTTACACTGTCATTTTATATCATGGGTAGAGTTTTCGTTGTGTTTTCAATGAAAAAGAAATCAACTTGATTTAATAACTTATCTTGATGCTTGACTTATTTTTACTGAATGTTTATGATTTGTTCTAGATGTATAATTGTTTCCTAATTCTTAGAGGCTCTAATTAGTTGACCTAGTACGCTGTTACCTTGTTAAGTGTAGCCTTTGGAGGTGATATGGATTCTGGATTTGCGCTTAAGTACGATGGGCTAGATACAAGAAATCATGTAATTGAAATGCGTCGATTTGGCGAGGCTCTGATCGGTACAGATAAAGTAGTTAATTTTGGGTTAGTTGCATTACTTGAATATAGAATGCCTAAGCGAGGCGAGCGGTTTCCACTTGTAATAAAGGCAAAAGAGCCAAAAGAAGGTTCGGTTGAGTTAGTTGCATTTGTTCAACCTGTTGTAGCAAGTATATTACCACTTGTACCTGAAATAATTTACAATGGCGCTGGAGAAATAATTTGGCGGTGGATTAGTTGGGTTTTAAATATGACAGGTGGAAGAGAAAAAGAAGCAGGCCCCCATTTTAAAGCATTAATGACTTTAACAAAAGAAATTCACAGAGGACATCTCGAAAGTGAAGATAAGACTCGTGATTTTATGTTAGAGGTACTTGACCGAGTTAAGCCTGGAGCAAAAGGAATGGTTGCGCCTATTGGGATGTCGGCAGATGAGCTAATAATTAGAGGATCTGAGAATGAAACGACAGAATTCAAAACTTTGATTGATGTTCCGATGGCAAATGCAATTAGGTCTAAAGATAAATTGATTGTGGGGGATATGGAAAAAATGGATGTGAAAGTTGATGGATTAATTCATCATAATAAGCAGTTAAAAATTGAACATCCAGACATTCCAGGGAAGTATATAACTGCTATTGTAAAAGACCCAATGTTTGAAGAGTCAGATAATGTCTACACTAAAGCTGTTGCGACTAAAGGGACATTGGAAATTAGCGTGAAGCCATCTAGGAAAGTAGATGGCACATTACATGCGCTCTATATAATGGATGCGATTTCTAAATAATATTGTTATGAATTTGTAATGACTGCATCTAATCTTGACAGATCATGATAAAAGAAGATATTTCTAGTTAAAGAAGGAATATAGGATGGCAAAAATGCGTGAGAAGTTTGCTACTCAGGTTGATAGTGAGATTTTGGGTGAGTTGCGAAAACTTGCTGATGATGAGGGGCGGCAAATTCAGGGGCTTGTTGAAGAGGCGTTGCTTAATCTTATTGATGAGCATAAGGGGCTTAAACCTCGTTCGCATGTTATGTCTGCTTATCAAAAAAGCCATTCTCGTTTTTCTTCGCTTTATAAAAACCTCGCTAAATGAGTAGTGATTTTTTAAAACTTGCCGATGTGCTTGCTATTCATGAAGATTTGATTTCGCAATATGGCGGCTCGCACGGGTTGCGAGATGCTGGGCAGTTAGAGGCGGCATTGTTCCGTCCTCAATCTGGATATTATGATGATATAATTGCCCAAGCCTGTGCATTATGGGAAAGCCTATCGCAAAACCACCCATTTATTGATGGTAATAAGCGAGTTGCCTTTGCTTCTATGTTGGTGTTTTTAGAGATTAACAATGTCACTATAACAGCAAATGAAAATGAAGTTTGGGAGTTTTTATCTGCCCTATATGCAAAGAATAATTTTTCATTTGAGATTATTGATGTTTGGCTTAGGCAAAATACGCAATTGGGAATTGCTGTGTAGAATTTTTACTTTAAATCTTTTATAGTAAGTTTTGAAATGATGAGTGTTTAATTGAATATAAAACCAAAATCAAATGAAAATATAAAACAAGGGGTAAATGAAAATCGTCCGCTTGCAGATATTTTACGTCCTAAAAACCTTAGCGATATTGTTGGGCAATCTCATTTGTTGGGTGAGAATGGCTCGCTTAACTCTATGCTTAAGTCAGGTAATCTAAGTTCTATTATTTTTTGGGGACCTGCAGGAGTTGGTAAAACTAGCGTTGCACGCCTTATTGCTAAAGAAGTTGATTATGATTTTGTGCAGACTTCTGCTATTTTTTCTGGTGTTGCGGTTTTAAAAAAAATATTTGAAGAGGCAAGGTTGGCGAGTGAACAGGGTAGGAAAACTCTTTTATTTGTCGATGAAATTCATCGTTTTAATCGTGCGCAACAAGACTGCTTTTTGCCCGTTATTGAAGATGGAACAATTACACTTCTTGGTGCAACAACCGAAAACCCATCATTTGAGTTAAATTCTGCTTTGTTAAGTCGTGCAAAAGTGTTGCAGTTTGAGCCGCTTATTACACATGACCTTGAGGCATTATTAAAAAGAGCAGAGCTATTTAAAGATAAAAACCTACCTTTGAGCGATGCAGCAAGAGAGGTTTTAATCTCACTTGCTGATGGAGATGGCAGGGCTGTGTTGGGTTTAGCGCAGGAAGTTTTTTCAAATATTATTAATGATGAGATATTAGATGAGAAGGCCTTATTATCTTTAGTGCAAAGACGTGCGCCAATTTATGACAAAGGGCAAGATGGACATTACAACCTCATATCAGCATTACATAAATCTGTTCGTGGGTCTGACCCTGATGCGGCATTATATTATTTCGCTCGTATGTTAGATGCAGGAGAAGATCCAATGTTTTTAGCTAGAAGATTGATACGTATGGCGGTTGAAGATATTGGCTTGGCTGACCCAAATGCACTTACTCAAACAATTGCAGCACGTGATGCATATCAAATGTTAGGATCGCCAGAAGGGGAGTTAGCTCTTGCCCAAGCTGTTATTTATCTTTGTGTTGCCCCAAAATCCAATGCTGTTTATAAGGCCTATAAATCGGCGCGAAACATGGCTAAAAAGTCTGGCTCACTCATGCCTCCAAAAGCTATTTTGAATGCTCCAACTAAACTTATGGGTGAGGCGGGTTATGGAGAAGGATATATTTATGACCATGATACGCCTCAGGGTTTTTCTGGACAGAATTATTTTCCTACAAATATTGGCAGGCAAAAATTTTATACACCGGTTGAACGTGGTTTTGAGCGAGATATTAAAAAAAGACTAGATTATTTTACATCGTTACGAAATAAGAAAAATATTGGAAATTAGGGCTTTAGGCATGAATGCATTTTTATTGGTTGGAGCTGGTGGTGCGCTAGGTGCTATGAGTAGGTATGGAATTGGCGTTTTAATTGGGAAATTTTGGAATTCTCACTTTCCTATAGCAACTATATTAGTAAATGTTTTTGGCTCATTATTAATGGGGCTTTTAATTGGTCTGCTTGCTTATTATACACCACAATGGCAGGGGCAGGCTCGTTTGTTCATGGCTGTTGGAGTTTTGGGCGGATTTACTACTTTTTCGGCTTTTTCATTAGAGATAATAACTTTAGTGGAGCGAGGGCAAGCTGTTTTGGCTTTGGTTTATATTTTAATATCTGTTATTTTGTCAGTTATGGCAGTTTTTGCAGGTTTGTTGATAGTTAGAGGAATGACATAAATGTCTGGCGTTAGTCAAAAAATTGTATCAAATGATGAAGATGGAATGCGCCTTGATCGCTGGTTTGCTTTGCATTTTTCACAAGTGCCGTTCGGTCGAATTCAAAAGCTGCTCCGCACTGGGCAGATTAGGGTTGATAAGGGGCGGGTCAAAACAAATACCCGACTAAAAACGGGGCAAGTGGTGCGAGTGCCACCAATTGATGATGCACCAAAAGATTCAAAGCCAAGGTTTAGTGAGAAAGATGCGCAATTTTTATGCTCACTCATTCTTTATGAAGATGATGATGTTTATGTTTTTAACAAACCACATGGATTGGCAGTGCAGGGCGGTTCGGGGACAAAAATTCATATCGACCAAATGCTAAAAAGCCTGCCAAATAAAAAGGGAGAAGCACCTCGCCTTGTGCATAGGTTAGACAGAGATACATCTGGCTGTTTATTGGTTGCGAAAACTCGCCTAGCGGCATCTCATTTGGGCAAGATTTTTCGCTCTCGTTCTGCTCGTAAAATATACTGGGCATTAACTGTTGGTGTTCCCAACCCTCCTCAGGGTAATATTTCGTGCTTTCTTGGTAAAAAGAAAACTCAAAATGGTGAGCAGATGGCGGTTGTTCATAAAGATGTAAAAGGAGCTGTTCACTCGTTGAGTTATTATTCTGTGACTGATAATGCAGGGCGTAGTTTTGCATGGGTTACTCTAAAACCTGTTACTGGCAGGACGCACCAGCTTCGAGTTCACATGAATCAGTTGGGCGTTCCTATTCTTGATGATCCTCGTTATTTTGAGCTTGAAAATCACCATTGGGAGCGACCAGAGGACTTAGGAAAAGGGTTGCATCTGCATGCAAGACGCCTTGCTTTACCACTGCCTAATGGAAAAAGATTAGATATTTCTGCACCCTTGCCAAAGCATATGCAGCAAAGTTTTGATTTGTTAGGTTTTGATGCAGCTCGGTTTGATGTTCAAGATAATGATCCGGAACAATAAATGAAACTAGTTATATTTGATCTTGATGGAACTTTGGTTATGCCTAATTCCTTGCCTGATGAGGGGCTTTTTTCTGGAGCTAAAGAGATGCTTTTAGAGCTTGCTTTAAAAAAAGATATTTTCTTAGCTGTTGCTACTGGTAAGTCATTGGGTGGAACAAAAAAGGTCTTAGCAAAACATAATATATTAGATATTTTTACCTCACTTCAAACTCCAGATAACGCACTCTCTAAACCAAATCCACAAATGATAGAGAATGCAATATCACTTGCTGGTGTAAATAGATTGAATGTTATTATGGTTGGAGATACTTATTTAGATATGAATATGGCAAAAGCTGCTAAAGTTAGGGCAATTGGGGTAAGCTGGGGTTATCAAACAAAAGAGCAATTAGTGCAGGCTGGGGCTGAAATTGTCGTTAGTGATTTTGATGAATTACTACAAGAAATAGGTGAGTGATATGCGTGATATTTTAGAAGATGCCCATAAACATAAAAATGATGGTTATGGCCGTGCGCAAGCTGCAGAAAAAAAAGTGCTTCCTAAGCGATTTTATAAAAAAGTTGAGCTTGTAAAGGTAAAAAATGGTTTTGCAATTGCTCTTGATGCTAAACATATTAAAACGCCAAGCAAAAAACCTGTAATTATTCCAAATGAAAACCTTGCACAAATATTGCTAAATGAATGGCAAGCGCAAGGTGAATTTATTGATGCTATAAGCATGCCTTTTACTCGTGTGATAAACTCAGCACTTGAGGGAGAGGAGGGCATTGAGAATGCTCTTATTTTAGAGATAGTAAATTATGGAGCAAATGATTTATTACTTTATCGAGCTCAAGATCCGCAAGAGCTGGTTTTAAATCAAGAAAAATATTGGGATAGTTTGTTATTAAAGTTTTCAAAGAAATTTGGAATTAAATTTATTTCAACAATAGGTATTATTCATGTTGAGCAGCCCAAGGCTAGCCTTGAAAAGCTAAAAAGCCTATTAGATGGGCTTGATCGTTTTACCCTTACAAGTTTAACTTTAATTACCAGCTTAACTGGTTCTGGTTTAATTGCTATTGCGTTATTGCATAACTTGATAAGTGCCGATGAGGCGTGGAAAACTGCTCATGTTGATGAGGATTTTAATGATAAAATTTGGGGGCAGGACGAAGAGGCAATCAAAAGACGTAATAAGCGCAAGGTTGACTTTGATGTTGCTATAAAAATAATTGAGATTTTGAGTTAGTAGCTTTTTAAATTCAATCAATTATTGTCGATGTTTGATTTCTTAGATTTAGCTTGTTCAATAATCCAATCGGCCATTTTTGGTGAAATTTCACGCAAAGGATTTAGCACAAAATCCCTCTCAAATGCGTGAGGGTGTGGTAGGGTGAGGTTTTTAGTGGTAACTTCGATAAATTCATAGGCAATAATATCTATATCAATAATTCGTGCACCCCATTTTTCATTTCTTACTCGGCCAATATCATCTTCAATTTTCAATAAAATTGATAATAACAATTCTGGAAAAAGATCAGTTCTTATTTCTAATACTAAATTATGGAAATAATTTTGGGCAAGATTTCCCCAAGGCTCGGTGATAATCGTTTTTGATCTATTGGAAATTTTTATACCTTCCTGCTGGCCAATCAAAGCAATCGCTTGTTCTATTTGTGCCTCTGGGTTGCCCATATTAGCACCAAGCGAGAGCCAAGCCTTACTCAAGAGCTTCTTTCCCTTATAATTTCAATAGCAAATTCACCGCTTGTTGTATTTACTGGTGCTTCTGGCTTTGTAATGCGAATGCGAACCCAATTAAAAGGCTTAAATTCTTCAAATAGTCGATCTACTATGTGTTGAGCCAAGGCTTCAATTAATTTATAGCGAGTGTCTTCAGTTGCTTCTTTTACTAGGTTGTAAATATCTGCATAAGAAACAGTTTTGCTTACATCATCGCTATTGCCAGCATCTGTTAGATCCATTGCGCATTCTAAATCAACTCGAAAACGTTGACCTAGTTTGTTTTCTTCTAGCATCACACCGTGATAGCCATAAAAAGCTAAATCGGAGAGAATAATTTTGTCGCTTCTATTTTTACTTGAGCATTTTGGCATTATTGACTTCTTTCACTTTGTTTATAAAGCGTAGCTTTAGCAATTTGCAATGCTTGTAAATTTTCTTTCACTGCATGAATGCGAAAAATATGCGCTCCCTTGATATAAGCCATGATATTGCTAGCAATTGTGCCGGATAGACGCTCTTCAATAGGAATGTTTAGTAAGTTGCCAATCATTGATTTATTTGAAGTGCCGCAAACTAGCGGATAACCAAGACTATGGAACTCACTAAAGCGATTTAGAATTTCATAATTATCATCTAAACTCTTAGCAAAACCAAATCCGGGGTCTAAAATAATTTGATTATCTCTTAGTCCTGCTTTTTTTGCAATATTTAGGCTTTTCTCAAAGTAATATTTCATTTCTTTTATTATGTCATTACTGGTGTTTCGATTTTTATCCCAGTGCATAATAATGATTGGAACATTATGTAATTTTGCTATATCTGCCATCTCAACTTCTCTTTGTAAGCCGCTGACATCGTTAATAATATTTGCACCAGATTGAATGGCCTGATCTGCTACTAATGGTTTGTATGTATCAATAGAGATTATACAATCCAGATTTTCTTTGCTAATTTTTTCAATCAAAGGAATAACCCTGTCAATCTCAACCTGCAATGGTGTTTCTTTTGCCTTTGGTCTAGTGCTTTCACCGCCAATATCAATGATTGTTGCGCCGCCTTTAATCATTGATCTGGCATGCTCTAGAGCAAATTTTTCTTGTTCAAAATTACCACCATCAGAAAAACTATCAGGAGTAGTGTTTAAAATCCCCATCATAATTGGTTTTTTACCAAGTTTTAATGATTTATTTCCAATTGGAATTTCAAAAGTCTTGTGTGTCATTTTTACTCGATCAGTTCTGCATATAGGTCATATTCATCTGAATCAGTAATTTTTACTTGTACGAAATCACCCTGTTTTAAATTGTCGGTTTCATTAATCACAACAACACCGTCGACATCTGGAGCGTCCCATTTTGAGCGTGCTAAAGTTTGTTTAGCCTCAATATCTACTTCATCAACTAATACTTGTATTGTGCGGCCTATGCGGCTTTTAAGGCGAGATGTGCTAACTTGTTGTGCTTTTTCCATTAAACGCTCATAACGTTCTTTCTTTAGCTCAGCGGGTATTTGCCCCTCTAATTCGTTTGATTGTGCTCCTGTTACAGGCTCATATTCAAAACAACCAGCCCTATCAATTCCTGCCTCTTCAACAAAATTTAGCAGCATTTCAAAGTCGCTCTCGCTTTCCCCTGGAAAGCCAACAATAAAGGTTGAGCGAATAGCTAGATCAGGGCAGATTTTTCGCCATTTTAAAATACGATCAAGAGTTTTGTCTTGATTGGCTGGGCGGCGCATTGCTTTTAGAACCTTTGTAGAGGCATGTTGAAATGGAATATCAAGATAGGGTAGAATTTTACCCTCAGCCATAAGAGGAATAACTGTATCAACATGAGGGTAGGGGTAAACATAATGCAGCCGTACCCAAGCACCCAAAGCACCTAAATGCTCACTTAAACTAAGAAAACGGGCTTCAATTTCCTGCCCATGGAATTTGGACTTTTTATACTTTATATCAACTCCATAAGCAGAGGTATCTTGCGAAATGACTAATAATTCTTTTGTGCCAGCTTTTACCAATCGCTCTGCCTCATAAAGAACGCTAGCGATTGGACGAGAAACTAAATCGCCACGAATATCTGGGATAATGCAAAAGGAGCAGCGGTTATTACAGCCTTCTGAAATTTTAAGGTATGAATAATGCCTAGGAGTTAGTTTTAAGCCTTGTTCTGGCATAAGATCAACATAGGGGTTGGCAATGGGTGGGGCTGCTTCATGTACTGCTTTTACAACTTCCTCATATTGATGAGGGCCAGAAATAGCGAGTACGCTTGGGTGAGTTTTGCGAATAAGGTCAGCTTCTACTCCTAAGCAGCCAGTAACAATTACTTTGCCATTTTCTTTAATCGCTTCGCCAATTGCCTCTAGGCTTTCGGCCTTTGCGCTATCAATAAAGCCGCAAGTGTTTACAATAACAGCATCAGCACCATGATAGTTTGGCGAAAAGGCATAACCTTGAGCCCTAAGGGTGGTGATTATTCTTTCACTATCAACTAGTGCTTTGGGGCAACCAAGGCTTACGAGGCCTATTTTTTGTGATTTTGTCAAAAGATATTCCTAAAAATTATTTACTAGTTTTGTTAGTTGAAGTGGACTTTTGAGTAGTGCGTTTTATTGGTTTTTTAGCTGTTGGCTTATTTGAAGTTTTTTTAGCTATTGGACTATCTAAAGTCTGAGTTTTTTGAGGAGTTTTTTGCTTTTCATCATTAGCTAACTCTTCAATTGCATTTTTCACATCATCTATAAGTGATTTTTTAGCTTCACTTGCTGGCGGTGTTGACGAAGTTATGGCGTTTTTATGAGAATTAAAAAATACAATAATTGCCTCACAAGAAATTCGCAAAACAATGAAACTAAGAAGACCAAATACAGCAATCTCTAACAAGCCCCATAAACCTGCTCCAAAACCAAAAGAAAAAGTTGCAAATAGATGAGAGATTGCAAACAGAACAATTGCCGCTAGACCAAGTAAATAAAGAATTGTAATAATTTTGGGGGCTATTATCTTTTTAAGAGAGAAGATAGTTGAGCCAGAAGCCAAAATTTTAATATCATCTAGTTTCATGAGATTTCTTTCAAATTACAATTTATAGTTGTGCCAAACTTTTCTTCAAAAACTTGTCGTAAAATTACATCAACCTGCTCTATTGGAGTTATATGACCTAAGTCTTCAAAGCTGGTAACGCCATTATCGCTTATTCCGCAAGGTATTATACCATCATAATGGCTAAGATTAGGAGAAATATTTAACGAAATACCGTGAAAACTTACCCATCGAGATACCCGAACACCAATTGCTGCAATTTTATCTTGGCAATTGTTACCTTTTTCAGGTCGATCTACCCAAACTCCAACTTTTCCTTCATGAATTTTACCCTTAATGTTAAACTGGCTAAGAGTATTTATAATTAATCCCTCAAGAGCTTTAATATAAGCACGAATATCTTTACCTCGCTTTGTCAAATCAAGCATAATATAAATTATTCTTTGGCCTGGGCCATGATAGGTATATTGTCCGCCTCGACCTGATGTAAAAACTGGAAATTTATCTGGATCTATTAAGTCTTTATCTTTGGCAGATGTGCCCGCACTGTAAAGGGGGGAATGCTCTAAAAGCCATACAAGTTCTTTTGCATCACCCATTGATATATCTTTTGCCCTTTGTTTCATGAACTTAATGGCTTGCAAATATGGCACAGGGTTTTCACTTATTAGCCACTCAGTTGGTATGTTATCGTTTCTTTTCATATTACTTTACTATTTTGGCTTATTATTAATAATATTAACTACTTGCTAACCATAAATTGTCTAACTTTATTAGACAAAGTTTTTATGACTCGCACTATAATAATTACCCTCAATGAAAATATAATATGTTTGATGATATTGAAATTCAGATCAAAGTGGAATTAGGCTCAACGGTTATGCCTGTCCATCATATTTTGCGATTGGGGCGTGGAGCTGTGATTGAACTTGATACTAATGAACATGAGCCTTTGAAAATTTATGCAAATGATCAGCATATTGCTAATGGTGAAATCAAGATAAATGAGGGTCAGTTGACCGTTGAACTTTTATCAAAAGTAAATAACAATACTCCATAAAACAATAATTATAATTCCTTTTAGGCATTGTTGTGCTTAGGGTTAATGCTAAAGAAACCATAGGTTTTGATGGTTTTTTGATTGTTTTGTCTTTAATAAAAAATAGAAAACCTAAAAAACACTTGAAATTACTAGCTTTTTCAGTTTAGTATCACTCTATTAAAAGTTTGCGGCACGTTATTAGAACTTTTATAGGGATTTACATTATGGGTAATGGTGTACAAGCTGTAGCGATTAATACAGCCAATGTTAATACTGATTCTAGCAATCAGCAAAATCAGTTTAACAGTGCTGTAAAAAATGCACAGTCTGATAATCTTGATAGTATGGCAAACCTAGCAGTTTCAGATCCAGGTCTGAACGTTAGTCAAGAAGATAAAAGAGTAGCTTCTCAAACATTGAATAGAATGAACGAGATTATTCGTGAAGCTGTTGATTATACGGGTGCGGCAGCAGACGGAAAATTCAGCGAATCTGAAGTTTTAGCTATTGGTGATTACATTAGAAATAACCATGCCGCTGAATGGTCACAACTACATGGTGATGATGAAGATGGTTCGGAAACTGGTTTTCATAGAATTCAAAATGATGGCGGTACATATAATTCCAACGGAACAGATTATGTTGATGGTGTTGTAGACAGTATTATGCACCTTGGTTTTGAATTTGATGGTAATAATTTCCTCAATGAAGATGGTGATGCAAACGCAACATTATCTGAAATGACTGGATATCTTAATCAAGCATATTTTGGTGACTTTAGAGATGGTCTAACTGTTGATTCTCCTGATGCAGGCGGTGATGGCGGTACTGGAAGTGCTGGTGGAGCTGAAGAAGCTGGCGGCACTGAAGAAAGTGAAGGCACTGAGAAGGCTGGAGAAGCAGAAGAAGCTGGCGGCACTGAAGAGGCTGGCGGTAATTCTGGTGGTCTATCTGAAATCATGGAATTATTGCAAAAACTTCTTAATGGTGAAGAGCTAACTGATGAAGAAAAAGCAATGCTTGCTAAAGGTCTTGAAAAATATATGAAAGACGGCGAGTTAGACATTGAGGCATTAAAAGCTGATCTTGAAGAAGCTGGTATTGAGCCTGAACAGATTGAAGAAATGGTTTCTCAAGCAGAAGATTTTGTTGCTGATGCTGCAAATGAAGAGTTATTCTCTAAACTTGCTGGGCCAGAAGGTGAAAATACAAATGAATTAATGGACGAGTTGTTAAATTCTGAAGAGGATATGCTTGCCTTTGTAGCTTAAAATAATTCTTTCATAAATATTGCAAATTTTTAAATTATGGCATTTGTTTTCATCAAAAAACAGTGCCATTTTTTATGAAATAACTTTAGCTTTTCACTTAATGCTTGAGCTATTTGAAATGATTTGCTACAGGCTATCTCGTTCTGTTTAAATATAGAACTAAACCATGATGTGCGGTCGTGGCGGAATTGGTAGACGCGCAGCGTTGAGGTCGCTGTGGGGTAAAACCCGTGGAAGTTCGAGTCTTCTCGACCGCACCATTTGTTTCTTGTCGCCGTTGGTGCTATCGCTCCCGACCCCGAC
>JAMONZ010000038.1 GCA_027066315.1 Hyphomicrobiales bacterium | reverse complement strand
GCCGTTTGGTGCAAAGCATTGAGTTTGGGAGTTTTTGGATTTGGTTTTATAAGATTCTTGGGTTTTGCCTCAGATTAATACTGGTGCGTGGGACGGCTTAGAAAATGAAATAATTAATGCCATAAGAAAAGAAAAGCAGATATTTAATCTAATGGGTTATAGTCATAAATCCAGCCAAGGCGTGAAAAGTGATTCATGCTTCCTTGCATTTTTACTGTTGCGTTTCTAGCTGCAGAAAATGGTGCTCTCATGTGGAAAATTTTGCCGTTGCTTGCGGAAGTGTTTATTACTTTAGTCACTCGTTCTTGACGCTTGTTTTCATATTTTTCAAAAGAGATTACAGCTGTTTTTTCATTTATTAGTAGAGGGGCAAGAATAACTCCATCTTCAATGCCCATTGCTGCCCCTTGTGCTTGGAATGGCAACATGGCATGTGCGGCATCACCCACAAGTCCAACTGCGCCTTTATGCCAAGTTGAGGTTTTTACCGCTGCAAGTGGCCAATGTTTAAACTCATCGGCAAGTTCTAATATTTTTGATAGGCGAGGGTCAGCATTAACTGAAGTTGGAAGGCTTGGAGCTTGTCTTATTCCAAAGCCAACTGACATTGATTCTTTGGTGAAAATTGCAATATTTACTTTATTGCGATGAGGTAATGGGTATGCAACAGCATGGAAGCCAGCCCCCCACATAAGGCTTGTATTATTTAAGTCTAGCACGTCTTGTAATTTTGGCATATCTATCAAAGTGCGCCAAGCTACATATCCACTATATTTTGATTGTGGACCATTTATGAAATTTGTCCTTGTTGCAGAACAAACTCCATCTGCCCCTATGAATGCATGGGTTTTTATTTCTTTTTCAAAGCCATCTTTGCATTTGAAACTAACGAGTGGATTTTCTTGAATATTTGAAATTTCAAAATTTTGTACATCAAAATATATATCAATGTATTTTGATTTTTTGGCCTTTTTGTAAAGTGTTTGCACAAGGTCAGCACGATGAATAACACTATACGCAACACCAAATTTTTTACGAGCGGTTGCGCCAAGTTTCAAAGTAATGAGAGGTTTTTTTTGCTTAAATGAAAAAATATCTAAACCATCTGGCTCAAAACTGACTTTTTGTAAATCATCTTCTAAGTCAAGGCTATTTAAAGCACGGTGGGCATTTGGGCCTAGTTGCAGGCCTGCACCAAATTCTTGAATTTGCTCGTTACGCTCAAGAATAATTACTTTTGCTTTGAGTTTTGCTAGTGCCAAGGCAAGTGTAAGCCCTGCTACTCCTGCTCCTGCTATGCAAAATGTGCGAGTTTTTTGCATGGTTTTGCCTAAGCTATTTCTTTGTTAAAAACTGCAGAAATTGGATTGCACTCATTTTCACCAAGGTTTGAGTTAAATACATATTTTGTTGAGCAATATGGGCAGATAGTTTGTAGTTTTTGCCCCATTTCTAAAAAAACATGCGGGTGATCAAATGGTGGTAATGAGCCGATACACATGAATTTTTTTGCACCAATTTCAATTCTCTCATTTCCATTTGAGTTCTGAAAGTAAGGAATGTCTAAATTTGCCATTTTATGTCCTGCTATATTGCTTTAAACTTGTTTATGGAATCAACCTTAGCGAAGCGTAGATGTAAATTCTATCAAAATTTTAATTGTGTATGAAAATCTTGAAGTAAATCTATTTTGATATTACATGCAAAGTTGAATTTAAAATAAACATTTAAAATGAACAAAAGTTAGAAGAAAAAAGTGCCAAGTTTTTTATCGCAAAATATTGAAATTTCCTTTGAAGATTATAATGAGGGGGGCTTAGAAAACAGACCAGCAATTGTGCTTGTACATGGATTTGCCTCTAACTCAAAAATAAATTGGCTAGATACAAGATGGGTCGATTTTTTACAAAAAGCAGGCTATCGAGTTATAACAATGGATAATCGAGGCCATGGTAAATCTCAAAAATTATATGATTCTAGCCTTTATCCAGCCAGAGTGATGGCGCAAGATGTTATAAATTTAATAGATCATCTAAATTTAAAAAATGTGTCACTGCTTGGATTTTCTATGGGAGCAAGAATTTCTGCTTATGTTTGCATGGATGCTCCACAAAAAGTACGAACTGTTATTTTTGGTGGAATGGGAATTAACCTAATCAAGGGAATGAGCAATTCACAAAAAATAATTGATGGATTAAATGCTGATAGTTTAAATGAGGTGAGTGATAAAACGGCAAGGCAGTTTAGGGTTTTTGCTGAACATACAAAAAGTGACCTTAAAGCATTAGCTGCATGCTTGGCTTCATCTCGTGCGCCAATTTCAGTGACAGATGTGAAAAGAATTCAAATTCCTGCTCTTGTTGCAGTGGGTGATAAGGATACAGTAGGGGGTAGTGCAGTTGAATTGGCAAATATTTTACCTAATGCAGAAGCTCTCGTTCTTAAAGGTTTAGACCATATGCGCTCAAGTGGTGCTAGTGCATTTAAGAATGGCGCATTGATTTTTTTGCAACAAAATGATGATAGTTTAGCAAAAATGGTTTAAGCAGAAAACTGGTTTGCTTATAAAAAACAAAAGGTTGGTTGAATGAGAAAAGAAAAAGAATCACCTAGAGTTGAAATTCTTGACCCAGTTTGGCAAGAAA
This sequence comes from Hyphomicrobiales bacterium, assembly GCA_027066315.1. Taxonomy (GTDB): domain Bacteria; phylum Pseudomonadota; class Alphaproteobacteria; order Rhizobiales; family Devosiaceae; genus S141-66. Next base: position 9,935 of record JAMONZ010000038.1, on the reverse strand, counting down.
TACGAGATGGTGCTCAAGAAATTGCAGAGAATGAGCCATGCTTATCAAGTTTCATCATTGCAAGCGTTTTAAATCATCATACGTTTGAAGAGGCACTTTCACACCGCATTGCCCAAAGACTTCATCATATTGATTTATCAAGTGACTTAATTCGCCAAGCGTTTGATGAGGTTTTGGAGGTGTCATCTGATATTAGCCAAGCTGCAAGGGCTGATATTATAGCAACGATTGAGCGTGACCCAGCCTGCCACCGTGCTTTAGAGCCGTTTTTATATTTTAAAGGGTTTCAGGCAATTCAAACTCACAGATTTGCTTTTGAACTTTATAAGCAGGGGCGAAAAGATTTAGCTTATTATTTGCAAAGCCGCTCATCATCTGTTTTTCAAGTGGATATTAACCCAAAAGTTGTTATGGGTAAGGGGATAATGTTTGACCATGGTACTGGCATAGTGATTGGCGAAACCGCAAAAATTGGCGATTATGTTTCAATTTTACAAGGTGTGACTCTTGGTGGTACGGGTAAAGAAGATGGAAATAGACACCCAAAAGTTAGTACTGGTGTTTTAATTGGTGCTGGTGCAAAGATTTTGGGAAATATCAAAATTGGTAAATGTGCCAGAATTGCAGCAGGTTCGGTTGTGCTTAAAGACGTGCCAGCTTGCAAGACAGTTGCCGGAGTTCCTGCTAAAATTGTGGGAGAGGCAGGTTGCTTGCATCCAGCTACAGAAATGAACCAGATGCTAAATAATGATGAATAATTATAATATATGATTTATCTTTTTTTGATCTGGCATTAAGATAGATAATAGTTATGAGAATTAAAGGAATAATATTTTGGACAAATTAGAAATTGCAAAGTTGCAAGGATATTTTCAGCATAAATTTGGAAATAATGCGCTAGTTGTAAAAGCACGCCCTAAAAAAACTGATAGTGCTGAGGTTTATCTGGGAGAGGAATTTATTGGTCTTATATATTTAGATGATGAAGATGGTGATCGATCATATATGTTCCAAATGTCAATTTTGGATATTGATCTAGATGAGGTTGATGGGCTGTAATATTTGGCCTGAAATTAATGGTTGTTGTTGGTTCGTGTGCATTTTGTGCCATAGCCTATAGTTATTTTGGCCTATAGTTATTTTGGCCTATAGTTATTTGGTTATTGAATTACTGAATATCAATTTTTTCAAACCATTTATATGCTTCGCTATCAAAATTTTTCCAATTGTCTAGCAATTCAAAATTAAACATAAAAGTAGCTGATATTTTATTGCTTATTGATATAGTTCGAATGCATTTCTGCTCACTTTGTCCTGCAATTGGCTTTAGACACTTAGCCACAAACGGATTTATATTTATTGGATCATACCAAATGGTTTCTAAACCATACCCCTTTGATGGTTTTAATGGTTTTCCAATAAGGCCGTTTATTCCCTTTAATTGCTCACTCTTAAATTGGCGAATATAAACACTATCAAGTAATACTGAACTTGGCAGGGCTTCTCTAATTGGAGAAATTGTTAAATATACCTCCATTGGGGCATTATTCTTACCAAGGTTAAGTGTAAAATGTAGATCAATCTGTTTTGAGAATTCTTCATGACGCTGATCTGAAAAGCGAAACCACGAACTAGGAATTGCAAGTTTTTGCCCAGCAATAATCTTGTTTAATTTGGGTGATGTTTCATAAAGACTAGGTAGGTTAGGTGTTTTTTTTGTGTAGTTATCAATAAAATATGCAATTGCTAGGCCGATAGCTGCAATGATGAAGGTAATAGCAATTAAATTAAACCCAACATCATGCTTCTTGCTAGAATGGTTTGGGGCATTATTTTTGTATAAATTGGGAGGCATATCTTTGCTGTTAACCATGTTTGTAAAGATTAAGTGACGTTTGACTGATTAACAATTATACCTAACAAAAGGTTAATTTGGTCTTGATGATTTAGGGTTTTTATAAAATGCTTAGCGATATAGTTTTGGCGATATTCATCATGATGGTTGGGCTTTGTTTTGCAGGTATGGGGACACATATTTATCAACTTGTTTGGCGAGTGCCTGCAAATATAGGTTATAGTGGAAAAACCTATTTAGCTACGCTTGGGCATTTAAGTGTTAGCTTTTTCTGCGGGCCGTACATAATGCTTAGTATGAGTTTGAATAAAGAAGAGGGGCAAAGACTGTCCTATTGGCCTGTTTTATTATCTTCTCTTGTGGCTTTTAGTTGGGCTTTTATATCAGGGTTGTTTCTTGTTAGTTCTTATATTGCTATTTTTAGTTAGTCCTGCTTCAATAAAAAGCCCCACTTTGAATTTTCAAAGTAGGGCTATAATGCCAACCATTATCAGGGGAGAGCAGATTGGCAAAAGTCTATCTGCTAGCAATGAAAAAATCTATCTGCTAGCAATGATTGTCGTTCGGTTGTCGATAATATCAACCCATTGAGCCGAATGTTGTTGAGATTGACGTTTTAAATAACGATATGGTGTATCGTTCCAAACCTTAATTAAGCTGGCTTGGTTGTCTAAAATAAGATCACCACGATCGGTTCTTACCATTAATACTGCGTGACCTTGGCCATTTGCTTGGCGTACAACAGTAATCAGTAAAGATGATGCTTTCCAGCCTAGTCCAATTAATGCACGGCGTTTTTCTAAAACATATTCTTCGCAATCGCCATATCCGTTAGAATAAGTCCAAAATTCCTGCACGCCATATAACTCTTGATCGGTTATTGGGATAATTGAAGCGTTAAACTTTGAATTTACATTTAATAATTCTTGCCATTTATTTTGATTCAAAGAGGCGGTTGCTTCTTTCATTTTGTTACTTTGGCACTCAGTGGGTCGCTCTTTACAAAAATTTGCATGACCTATTGGAATTGAAGTTAATTTGCTGCCCGATGGAGCAAAAGCTGGGTTATCTAAAATTGATGCTGATTTTGCAAAGCTCAAATCTGTGCTTGCTAAAAAGACTAAAAAGATAGCCCCAAAAAGTGTAATTAGATTATATTGTTTAACTAACATTTGTGTTCTCCCTGATGGGGAACACGCTAGAGAAGCAATCTTTAGCTATTTAAAAAAAATATACTCAAGTTTTATGCAAGTTTAAGTCAAAGTTTAATGGCTTTGCTAAGCCATAATTAACTATGGTTTTTTGGAGGTGTAATTAAAGAAACAGCTGTTATAAAAACAGGCGTTTATATAATGCGATGAAAAAATATAATTGTATTTTAGGCTAAACGAAGGTTTTGCTGGATAACGCTTAGCATCTCTTGAGGCGTCATGAATTGTACGCCTATGCCATTCTCAAAATGACGAACAACCTCTGCACTCATTCTACCAAGTGTTAACTTTGTACCAATGCTTGGGCGAACTTCTAACTCAATTGCTGCGCCTGAAATTGAAATATCAACTACTTTACAGCTATATTTACGCCCATCATCAAGAATAATTGCTGAATGTCTGTTGTCTGGAACAACTCTTTCATAATTTCTTTCTTCAGGAAGATCGAGCAAATCTTTATTTGCTAGCCATGTTAATTGCGAGGCAATTTTTTCTCGCCTATTAGGAGTGGCAGAAAAATTAACAATGAAACCACCATCAACGCTACCAACAATCGGGCCTTCAATTCGTCCAATTTCATCAAGATAAGCAATTATCTTTTCACCCTCTATTCCTGACGCAGGAGCTATAAAAATAGCATCCCCTGGGGACATTTCAATTATTTGGCAAGGAAATTCTCGTCTATCAGAAAGCATATAGCGACCAAGTATAGAAACTTTCACCCTTTGAAAGCGAGGTGCTTCTTGCGTGCTTGAACTTGCTAGCAAAGGTTCTTTTTGTTCAGTTGTTTGCAAATGTGACATTGGTTTTAAGAATCGCCTTCAAAATTATCTTATGAAGATACTAGCTTGTCTATAGTTAACCATTAGTAACGAGTTTGTTAAAACTAAGATTTTCCGCCATCTATTACGGATAGATGAGAATATCTTCGAGCATTATTACCATAAACATTTACTGGGATAGGGATTTCTTTAAGTGATTGTTCTGGTTGAGCAGAAAAATGATTATTCCACACAATATCACTTTCAACAGGAGTTGAAATATTTTTGTCTTCATTAAACATTGATGGATCATCAGGCCAAATTAAGCGCAACCCAGTAATGCGTTGCTCCATAACTGGCTGTGTTCCTAGCCAGAATGGCTCTTCCACAACGCTTATTGCGCCAAGAATTCTAGAATTGGTATTACCATTGTGATGAAGTGGTAGTAAAATAATTTCAAAACTTGCCTGTGCGCCTGTTAGCGTTGTGCCTTGGAAAGTGCAAACGGCTACTGCATGATCTTCAGTAACTGCACGGATAAGCGTGCCAATCGCATCATGGTCTTTTTTATGCCATAGGTTATTAAATGAGCGGCCTTTTAATTCCTTACAATAGATGGAATATATGTGCGAGCCAACTAAGCGAAAATTGAAATCTTCCTTTTCATTTACTTCAAGAATGAAAGTATTTGAGAGAGCATTGCGGATTTTAGTTGGGTCAATATTTCTGCGATCGGGGGCAGAGCGTGAACCACGTAAATCATTCCAGTAATTATACAAAGTTTTTGAAGGTTGTTTTTGCATTTTTAAATGAACCGCATACTTATTAAGTTATTAGTTTTTTTAGCAAGTATTGAATTTAAAATCGCCCTTCATCGTTTATTAAGGTTAACGCTGATTAGGAAATGTGGATAACTTGATAAATACTGAGTGATAAAATAATTATAACGAAGCAATAAAAGGGTTCAGCAAGACATGGTGCAAGAAAAAAGAGTTCCAATATTTACTTTGCCAAAAATAGTAACTGCGCTGATAGTTTTGATTTTAATAGTATTTTTGGTTGAAAATTATTTGCTTGATGTAAAAAATAGGGAGCTGTTTTTATTCAGCTTTGCGTTTATTCCTTTTTTATATACCCCCGAGCAATTCGGGGTTGCAAACATGTTCACGCTAATTTTTAGCCCATTCACGCATGCATTAATTCATTCTAGTTGGGAGCATTTGTTAATTAATTCTGCTTGGTTAGCAATTTTTGGAACTCCTGTGGCCTATCGGTATGGGGCGGTTAAGTTTTTAGTGATTTTCTTTATTAGTGCTGGGTTTGGAGCATTAGCTTTTGCTCTATCTACTTCACCGCAATTAATAGTGCTTGTGGGTGCGTCGGGTGGTATTTCTGGCTTAACAGGCGTTGCTATACGGTTTATTTTTCAACCAGTTGAGGTGAGGCGTGACCCCTTGAGTGATGAATTAATACCGCTTGGGAGGCGTTTATTAAAGCTAAGAGAAGTTATTGGAGATCAAAAAGCTCGGTTTTTCATTCTAATTTATATTTCATTAAATCTGTTTATTGGGCTGAGTGAATATATTTTTGAGCTGGGTGATTTTTCAATTGCATGGCAGGCGCATTTAGGTGGCTTTTTTGCAGGATTATTACTTGCGCCACTTTTTGAGAAAAAAGCCTAATGAATGAGAAAAAAAGGTGCTAGTAGACTTTTTTAGGGTCAAAAAGAGGATCGCCGCCAATGAATTTTAGAGATGCTGGTTCACCTTGTCCTTCAACTTTGCGATAGAAGCAGCTCTTTCGTCCAGTATGGCATGCTGCGCCTAATCCTTGCTGCTCTACCAAAAGCAAAACTGCGTCTTGGTCGCAATCTACACGTATCTCAATAATCTTTTGAGTTTGCCCAGATGTTTCGCCCTTTTTCCATATTCTGTTGCGTGAGCGAGAAAAATAATGAGCAATTCCAGTTTGTTGAGTGAGTGATAATGCTTCATCATTCATAAAAGCTAACATAAGAATTTCGTTAGTTTTTGCATCAACTGCAATAGCAGAAATAAGACCTTTTTCGTTAAATTTAGGGGCAAAAACATTGCCCTCTTCTTGCTTGTCACTTGATGAATTATCTTTATCCATTGTTTTTTCTTCTTGAATTAAAGAGTGAGAAAAACTTATCTCTTTCATCTTTGTCTGTTTCAAAAACCCCACTAAAACGTTGAGTTGTAGTGGTAACCCCTGGAGAGTTAACCCCTCGCATAGACATGCATAAATGTTCTGCCTCTAAGATAACAACTGACCCACGAGGTTTAAGATGTTCATCAATGGCATCAATAATTTGAGCAGTTAGATTTTCTTGTGTTTGTAGACGGCGGGCAAAAGCATGCGTAAGTCGTGCTAGTTTTGACAATCCAACAATTCCATCACTAGGTAAATAGGCAATGTGGGCTTTGCCATAAAATGGTACGAGGTGATGTTCACAATGTGAGTAAAAGGGGATGTCACTTAAAAAAACAATATCTTTGTAATTACTTACATCTTTAAATGTTTTATTCAAAATTTTTGATACATCTTGCCCATAACCAGAAAAAATTTCACCATAGGCTTTGCTTACTCTATCGGGAGTATCTAACACTCCTTCACGGTTTGGATCATCGCCAGTCCAAGCAATAAGAGTGCGAATGGCATTTTTTACTTGCTTTTTTGATGGTTTTTTTTGCTTTATAATTTTTTCGTCCATAATATAACTTTAAATATCTAGTAAAAATAACTTGCCCCCTTATATAAGTGAGTGATGCAAATTGACAAGTAAAAGAGAATATAAATCTGATGGAATTATCTGACCTATATTCAAGCAAAATTATTGAGTTTGCTGCGAATTTGCCAATAATTGAGCCGCTTGAAAGCCCTATGGCTAAAGCGCATAAGGTTTCTAGGGTTTGTGGCTCGTCTATGCAGGTTGAGATAAATATGAAAAATGGCAAAGTGAGTGAATATTCGCATGAAATCTCAGCATGTGCTTTGGGGCAGAGTGCGGCCTTTATTGTTGCCAAACAAATTATTGGCTCAACAAGTGAAGAATTATATCAATTGCGTAATATTATGAAATTAATGATAAAAGAGAGTGGTGAGCCACCACAGGGGAAATTTTCTGAGTTGAAATATTTGCAACCTGTGCATGACTATCCAGCTCGCCATACTTCAACATTGCTTATTTTTGAGGTAGTAGTTGACTGCCTTGATAAAATTGAGCAGGTAAAAAATGTCTAAATTTTTAAAATGGCTGGGCATGATTATTGATTTTCCATTCAAGATAACTGCCGTTTTTTTGATAGATATCTATCGTTACACCATTTCGTTTTTTGCAGGAAGGAATTGTAGGCATTTGCCTTCTTGTTCTGAATATACAAAAGATGCTATTTGGAAATTTGGTTTTTGGGCTGGAGGCTGGGTTGGGTTGTCTAGAGTTGTCAGATGTAGGCCAAATGGTACAGATGGTTTTGACCCCGTTCCAGAAAAATTACCAAAAGAAAGCCATTGGTATGCGCCATGGAGATATGGACGCTGGAAATAAAATGATTGTTCTGTTAAATGGCAGTAGCTAGTTTTATAATTAATAAATTGATTCCAAACTTGAGAGTAAGTCTATGCTAAATATAAAATTTCCTGATGGTGCAACTCGTGAATATGAAGCTGGGGCAACCGGCTTGGATGTGGTTAATTCAATTTCAAAGTCTTTAGCAAAGAAGACGGTTGCGATTAAAATTAATGGCGAGCTAAGCGATTTAAGTGAAAAACTTAGCAATGATGCATTGGTTGAATTTGTGATGCGTGATGATGAAGCGGCTCTTGAGCTTATTCGTCATGATTGCGCTCATGTATTAGCCGAGGCCGTGCAAGAGCTTTGGCCTGACACACAAGTTACTATAGGGCCAGTGATTGAAAATGGATTTTATTATGATTTTGCTCGTGATGAGCCATTCTCCATGGAAGATTTAAAAACTATTGAGAAAAAAATGAGCCAAATCATTCAACGAGGAGCAAGTTTTACTAAAGAAGTTTGGTCACGTGATGAGGCTAAGAAGGTTTTTGCCACCAAAGGTGAGCTTTATAAAGGCGAACTGATTGATGCAATTCCTGAGGGTGAAAATCTCAATATATATAAACAAGGGCAGTGGTTTGATCTTTGCCGTGGCCCGCACATGCGCTCAACAAGAGATGTTGGGCAGGCATTTAAACTTACAAAAGTTGCAGGTGCTTATTGGCGTGGTGATAGCAATAATGCTGTTCTTTCTCGTATTTATGGCACTGCATGGGCTAATCAAAAACAATTAGACGAATATCTGCACATGGTTGCAGAGGCTGAAAAGCGAGATCATCGTAAATTAGGAAAAGAATTAGACTTGTTTCACTTTCAAGAAGAGGCGCAGGGCAGTGTTTTTTGGCATCCAAATGGCTTTGTAATATATAATGCGATGGAGCAGTATATTCGCCGTAAAGTGAATGGTTCTGATTATAAGGAAATAAAAACTCCTGAGTTAATGGACGTAAAGCTATGGGAAAAGTCAGGTCACTGGGCGAAATTTCGTGATAATATGTTTGTTGTACCTGATGAAATTCCTTCAATGGAAGACGATGCGCCAGTACTTAGTGGGGACGCAAAACTAATGGCTCTTAAGCCCATGAATTGCCCAGCCCATGTTCAGGTTTTTAATCAGGGAATAAAGTCATATCGTGACTTACCGCTTCGCTACGCTGAATTTGGGTGCTGTCACCGCAATGAGGCGCATGGGGCATTGCATGGATTGATGCGAGTGCGTCAAATGACGCAAGATGATGGCCATATTTTTTGCCGTGAAGACCAAATAAAATCTGAAACAGAGAATTTTTGTGATCTGCTAGATTCGATTTATGCCGAATTAGGTTTTGATGGAGTGAAAATCCTTTTAGCAACTCGACCAGACGTTCGTGCAGGCAGCGATGAAACATGGGACTTGGCCGAAGCTAGTCTAAATGATGCACTTGCTAGTACTGGGCGTGAGTTTGAAATTGTTGCAGGAGAGGGTGCTTTTTATGGCCCAAAACTTGAGTTTCATCTAAAAGACGCAATTGGGCGGACATGGCAATGCGGTACTTTACAGCTTGATTTTGTGCTTCCAGAGCGGCTTGATGCCTCTTATATAGCCGAGGACAGCTCTCGCCAGCGCCCTGTTATGTTGCATCGGGCTATTTTAGGTACGCTTGAGCGTTTCATTGGAATATTGATTGAAAATCATGCAGGACGTATGCCGATGTGGCTAGCTCCAACTCAGGTAGTTGTTGCGCCTATTGTTAGTGGGTTTGATAATTATGCCGATGATATTGTGAATAAACTTATGGCTAAAGGTATTCGTGCAGTTAGCGATTGTCGTAATGAGAAGATTAATTATAAAGTTCGTGAACATTCACATGCAAAAGTTCCAGCAATTTTTGTGGTTGGTGAGCGTGAGGCAAATGAGGGAAGTGTTTCTATTCGCCGGCTTGGGGAGCAGGGACAAAAAGTCTTGAACCTTGAGGAAGCTATTGAGAATATCGTTAAAGAGGCAACTCCGCCTGATTTGCGCTAATAAACAGAAATTAAAACTTCAATTTCTTGGGCAGGGCCTGCTGATATGCTAAAATCACGATTATAGACATTTTGACCTCTTTTAGCGATTACAACATAATCACCCTCGCTCAGCACCATTGTAGGGAAAGAATTTATTGAAGAATAGATAATTTTATCATTCGAATCTTTTATTGTCCAATCTACATCAGCAATCTCTCGACCTGCTACTTCAGAAACTAGTTTAAAACTAACAGAGCTTGCACGATGATAAAGGGTTGCATCTGTTAACTGACCCGGCTCAACTTTAATATCAGCACTTACAGTTGCATTAGTTGATCCAAAATATGAAATAACATAATAATTGCCTGCATTGAGGTTTATGATTGTATTGGGCTTAATGTCTTTTGCAATTACCACTCTTTCATTTTCATCAATGCTTGATGTTGAAATATCAAATTTTTGCATTGAATATCTAATTGGAAGATCACCGGAAATTGCTGCATTTAACCGAAGCGCACCAGAGTTTA
>JAMONZ010000037.1 GCA_027066315.1 Hyphomicrobiales bacterium | reverse complement strand
TAGAATTAAATGGCAGGGACATTTCTGGCATAAATACACAAAAACGTCCTGTTTCCATCCTTTTACAAAGCAATAATCTGTTTGAACATTTAAGCGTGAGAGCAAACCTTGCTCTTGCTTTTTCTGTTAGAATTTCAACCGCCAAAATAAATGAAAAAATTTCACAATCATTAGCAGAAGTTGATTTGAAGGGATTTGAAAAAAGAAAAGCCTCATCACTTTCTGGCGGTCAAAAACAACGAATTGCTTTGGCTAGAACATTATTGCTAGATCGAGAAATATTATTACTTGATGAGCCATTTGCGGCTCTTGATGAAAAGGCCGCAAAAGCAATGCAAGAGCTTTTAAAAAAATTAGTAGCAAAATTTAACTGGCATGCAATTGTTGTAAGCCATGATAAAAATGATGCGTTTAACCTTGGCGCTGTGCATTATGTTTTAAAAAAACACAGCCTTATTAAACAATAATTTTTAGTTAGTTAGCGCAGCAGATGAATTTGATTTTGCCCATATATCAAAAATCTCATTAAACATTTTTTGTGCAGCAGCATCTTTTTCAAGTGTAATAATGGCACGTTTTCCTGTTCCATAAATTAATGCAATATCTATCCACTTTTGAGATTTCAATAAGTTCACATTTTTTGAAACGTCTTGCTCAGAGGCACTAAGAGCAAAAAGGAATGAGTTTTTAACAATCCGTGCAGATGCTCCAACCAAAGGAGTTCCTTTCACCAATTCCTCATTTTTTAGCAAAATGCCAGGAAGTCCTTCTATCGATCCTCCAGAAAAACTTTCACTAGTTGAAAAACTAATCTCTAATAGATGAGAAGCAGGCAGACTTTGATCTGAATTCTTTCTAATCAACATATCAACCTCAATATTACGAGCAGGAATTTTTGCTTTAGCTAATATTACAGGCAAACCAAGTTCATCTACCGAGCGATCCCAATCAACTGAACCTGAATATGGTACTGCACCAATTTTTCCCTCACTTGTGGCTTCTAATAATAAAGATTGCGCTCCATTTTGAACGTCTGAATTATCAACTATTTCATTAGTAGCATTTTCTAATGCACCAGCAGGCTCAGCAGGAGTTAGCTGCTCTTCACTGGTCAAACGATCTTCACTTTTATTATCTACCCCACTAGTTGAAGCCTGTATGTTATCGGCATTATCAGCACTATCTGATATGCTTCCCTCATTTGTCAAACGCTCTTCACTTAACTGTTCTGAAGCAGTATCTATTGTGTCTGGTGTTGCTTGAGTATTCCCCGGACCTGCAGCATTATTCTCGTTTTCATTGTTTACATCACTTGAAACTTGAGAAGGAGTGACATCTCGCACATTTGTAGCATTCTCTATTTCTTTGTTTTGTGTTTCTCTAGTTTCTTCTTTAACTGCTTCTTTTACTTCTGCTTGAGCTTCTTGAGAGGCTTCTTCATTTATTTTCTCAACAGGTGAATTTGAAAACATTGCATTTGGATCAATATAACCTTGTTTATACGCCCAATAACTAGCCCCAGCTACACCAAGAAGTAACAATAAAAATATTACTAAAAACGTTGTAATAACATTTGAGCGTTTCGGTTTATCTTCTAAAATTATTTTCTCAATATTACCCTGAGCATCTAGATTTTCATTAGATTTCAATTGTGCATCAACTGTTTCTTCTTTACTCTTGCTATCATCTTCAGCTTTTTCACCTCGAGCAACACGCTCAAGTGTTTCAATTGCTTTATCAATAGTTTCTTGTGGGTCAGACGGTTCTTTAGAAATATCTACACTATCATCAACAGAAATAGTGGGGATTTCTACATCAACTTCTCGCTCGCCAACCATGGCCAGATCTACTTCTGGCAATTTAATTTTATTTGAATTATTAATAGTTAAATTTGCTTGGGAAATAACATCGTCTATTGAAGAAATAGTTTGATTTTTTTCTTCTGATTTTTGCTTATCAGCAATCAAGATGTCTGCAATTTTTGCAGTTTTTTCATCTTCTTGCTGAATGGTTTCTTGTTGGTTGTTTTCTTTTAGTTCAGAAATTTCAACATTCTTGGGTTTTTCTTGCTCAACAGGCTTTGTTTGCCCCTGCTCTTCTGGCTCTAAAATGTCTTTTTCTTTAGCTTTTGGCTTTTCTTCATCTTGTGCAGTATCTTTACTGCTAATATCAATACTTGAATCTAATTCTTCTTTTGATTCACCCTCATTTTTTGAGGCTGTTTCTTCACCAGATTTAGCTAAATCTTTTGCTTGAGAAATCCATTTTTCACGATTTATGCGACCCTTGAAATATAAAGCATCATCAACAGCTACAACTTCATCGGCAGTAAAAGCTGCAATTTGAGCATATTTAATAATGCCTAATTCATGCAGTTTTTCTTCAAGTTTTGGTCCAACTCCAGAAATTTTTTGCAAGTCATCTGGCTCACCTTCAGGTTTTTCAAACAATAAAGCACTATCAGGTTTTGCTTTATCTACTTCTTCTATTGATTCTAGCTCTGAAATTTCTTTTTTAGCTTCAAGTTCATTTCTTTTAGCGTCTTCTTGCGAAAGCCTTGCCTCTTCTTCTAACTTTGCTTCTTGCTCTAGCCTTATTTCTTCTTTTTGAGCTTCTTCTTGTGCTGTAATTTTTGCCTTCTCTACTCTTAGTGCTTCCTCTTCTGCTAGTTTTGCCTCTTCTGCTAGTCTTGCCTCTTCTGCTAGTCTTGCCTCTTCCGCTAGTTTTGCTTCTTCTGCTAGTCTTGCTTCTTCCGCTAGTCTTGCTTCTTCCGCTAGTTTTGCTTCTTCCGCTAGTTTTGCCTCTTCTGCTGCTTGTTTTCTTGCTTCTTCTTTTCTAGCTTCTTCTTCACGCTCTCTTGTTTCTCTTTCAAGTTGGGCGGCTTCTTCTTGTGCTTTAATTGCTATTAATAAATCCTCAGTTGCATCTTCTTCTACCTGACGAATGCAATCTTCAAGATCTAACCTATGCTTGGTAATTTCACGAGCGGGCAATGGTGGCACAATTGAGCGCAACTGAGCAACAAGTGCTGAGCGAGCTTTTTCATAAACCTTGCGTCTAGCCGCACCAGTATTTTCAGGCAAGCTATCAACCGCCTGTCTTAAAAGTCCTTTATAATCAGCCATAAAACTCAATACTCACTTTTGATCAAACTCTCTTTTAGCATTAATAACATAACCTTAAACATTTTTACTTTAGTCTTGAAATGGATCTGTTACAAGTATTGTATCTTCCCGCTCTGGACTTGTGGAAAGCATAGCTACTGGCACGCCAATAAGTTCTTCAATATGGCGCACATATTTCACTGCCTCAGCTGGCAAATCTGCCCAACTTCTTGCACCTGCCGTTGTGCCGCTCCAGCCTTCTAATGTTTCATAAATTGGCTTAACTCGTTTTTGCGCTCCCATTGAGGCAGGAAGATAATCTATTTTTTTGCCATCAAGTTCATAGCCAACGCCAATTTTAATCTCTTTCATGCCGTCAAGCACATCAAGTTTTGTCAAAGCAATGCCGTTAATGCCAGAGGTGACTACCATTTGACGAACTAAAGTTGCATCAAACCAGCCACAACGGCGTTTACGCCCTGTTACCACGCCAAATTCATGACCCTTTTCGCCTAAAAACTGCCCAATTTCATTATCCTGCTCAGTGGGGAAAGGCCCTTCGCCCACACGAGTGGTATAGGCTTTGGTTATTCCTAGCACATAATCAATTGCCCCCGGCCCCATGCCAGAGCCAGTTGCGGCTTGTCCTGCAACTGTATTTGATGAGGTAACAAATGGATATGTGCCATGATCGTTATCTAAAAGTACGCCTTGCGCTCCTTCAAATAAAATCCGCTGACCTTTGCGTCTTTTCTCGTCCAACGTGCGCCAGACCTGCCCCATATATGGCAATATATCATCAGCAACCTGCATCAATTCATCAAAAATTGCTTTTCCATCAATTTCACTCAAGCCAAGACCACGCCGCAGAGCATTATGATGACTTAATAGTCTATCAATTTTTGGCTGAAGTGTATCTTTTTGTGCTAAATCCATTACTCGAATTGCTCGTCTGCCAACTTTATCTTCATAAGCTGGGCCAATACCACGCTTAGTTGTGCCGATAAGCAAACCAGAATTTGATCCCTCACGAAATGCATCAAGCTCTTTATGAAGCGAGAGAATAAGCGTAGCATTTTCTGCAATTTGCAACACGTCAGGAGTAATATTCACCCCCTGCCCTTTTAGCTTTGCAACTTCTTCAACAAAATGATGCGGATCAACCACAACGCCATTGCCAATGACAGAGAGCTTGCCACGCACTAGACCAGAAGGCAAAAGCGAGAGCTTATAAACCTTGCCATCAATCACCAAAGTATGGCCAGCATTGTGACCACCTTGAAAACGCACCACCACATCAGCGCGATCACTAAGCCAGTCAACAATCTTACCCTTGCCCTCATCGCCCCATTGAGAGCCAACAACTACTACATTCGCCATTTTTGATTTTTCCTATAAAGATAGAGTGTTTGCTAAAAATTCTTGCCTATCCTATAGCAAGAGAAAACAAATAATTAAAGCAAGAAGATAAATTGAGAAAAACCAACAGTGTAAAAAATACTATTTTTTCGCAACCATATTTATTATTGGTGCTTGCACCGCTTTTTTGGGGTGGAAATTTAGTTGCTGGCAAACTTGCTGTTGGGCAGGTTGATCCTAATTTATTATTGCTTGGTCGTTGGTTTGGGGCTGCTTTGATATTGCTTATTCTCGCCTCTAAACATCTTAAAAAAGACTGGCAAAAAATCCGTCCTCGTCTGGCGATTCTTATCCTTTATGGCGTGTTAGGCTTTGCCGCTTTTAACCTGTTAATGTATAATTCAGCGCATTTCACATCGGGCATAAATATGTCGATTGAGCAGGCTTCAATTCCTGTTTTAGTTTTGCTTGGAAACTTTTTTATTTTTAAGGTGAAAGCAAAACCATTGCAAATTATTGGTCTGATTTTAACAATCATTGGGGTGGTTTTTGTTGCATCTGCTGGTGAGCCAAAAAAGATATTATCGCTTGAGATGAATATTGGCGATGTTATGGTTTTAGCTGCTTGTTTTTTATATGCTGCATACTCACTCACTTTAAAATATAAGCCAAATATCCATTGGCTTAGTTTTATGCTAATAACCTCTTTGGCGGCACTTGGGGCTTCATTTTTATATTATATATTATTTGCTGGCGGGTTTGAAAGTCTAGTTCAGGAAATTCCAAAAACCACTATGCTTGGCTTTGGGACAATTATATATGTAATGATTTTTCCATCAATTTTAGCACAAATTTTTTATGCCCGTGGGCTAGAGATTGTTGGAGCAAATAGAGCCTCAATATTCATCAATCTATTACCAGTCTTTGGCACAATATTATCAGTAATAATTCTTGGTGAGCAGTTTAAAAGCTATCATATAATAGCTTCTATTTTAGTAGTTTCAGGTATAGTTTTGGCAGAATATTCGGTGCGAAAAAAAGCGGCTTAGAAAAATCTAAACCGCTTTAATTATAATTAAAAGCTCAATGCTTTTGCTTGAATAACACCCTCAAGCTCCGCAACTTTTTTAATCTGCTCATCGCTTAAATTAGCATCAATAGAGATAAGAGAAATTGCGTCCCCGCCTTGCTCTTCTCGCCCTAGGCTAAAAGAGGCAATATTCACGCCTAGATCTCCCAAAAGCGAACCTAAACGACCGATGAAACCTGGCTTATCTTTATTGGTTATATACAGCATATTCGGCGTTACATCGACTTCTATATTTATGCCTTTTACCTGAATGATGCGGGGTGAGCCGCCAGCAAAAACAGTTCCTGCAACCGAGCGAGTTTGAGTTTCGCTAGTGATGGTTAGGCGGATATAATTTTCATATGCGCCCTCTTGCTCACGATTAACAGTTTCGATTTTAATACCACGGTCTTTTGCCAAAACTGGTGCTGAAACCATATTAACATCACCAAGCAACGGCTTTAATACGCCAGTGATTGCGGCGGCAGTCATTGGCTTGGTGTTCAAGTCTGCAACATCACCCTCATATTCAATACGAATACCAGTAATAGCTGTTTGTGTTAATTGACCTGCAAATGAGCCTAACATTTCACTTAAGGTAACAAATGGTGTTAAACGTGGTGCTTCTTCGGCTGAGATTGACGGGAAATTAAGCGCATTAGTTATTTCACCGCTCATCAAATAAGCTGATATCTGTTGTGCAACTTGCAAAGCTACATTTTCTTGAGCCTCTGAAGTTGATGCGCCAAGATGGGGTGTGCAAATTACGTTTGGTGCATTAAAAATTGGGTGATCTTTTGCTGGCTCAGTGGCATAAACATCAAGTGCTGCACCTGCAATTTTACCGCTTTCAAGCGCATCTTTAAGTGCTTCTTCGTCAATCAAACCGCCACGGGCGCAGTTAATTATACGCACGCCATCTTTCATTTTTGTAATTGCTTCTTTAGAAATAATATTGCGGGTTGCATCAAGCAAAGGCGTATGAAGCGTGATAAAATCACTACGTGCTAACAGGTCATCAAGCTCTACTTTTTCAACACCAATTTCTTGCGCTCGTTCTGGGGTTAAAAATGGATCAAAAGCAATTACTTTCATGCGTAAACCTTGCGCTCTATCGGCAACAATTGAGCCAATATTACCTGCGCCAATTAACCCAAGAGTTTTTGCAGTAACTTCAACGCCCATAAAACGAGATTTCTCCCATTTTGAGCTACGAGTTGACGCGTCAGCTTCTGGAATTTGACGAGCAAGTGCAAGCATCATAGTAATAGCATGCTCAGCTGTGGTAATTGAATTACCAAATGGCGTATTCATTACGATGATGCCTTTTGCGGTGGCGGCAGGAATATCTACATTATCAACCCCAATACCAGCACGCCCTACTACTTTTAGGTTAGTTGCTGCATCAATTATTTTTTGTGTAACTTTGGTAGCAGAGCGAATTGCCAAGCCGTCATAATTGCCAATTATTTCGAGCAACTTTTCTTTATCTTTGCCAACATCTGGCAAATAATCTACTTCAACGCCATTTTGTTTGAAAATTTCAACGGCTGTTGGGCTTAATTTATCTGATACTAATACTTTAGGCATTTTTGCCTCCTAAATTTATGTTTGTTTTTGTTCTTTTCCCTTTGTTCATGGTTCGACAGGCTCACCATGAGGTGGGGTGTTGTTGTTATTTTCTCCTATCCCCCCCGCCCTCATCCTGAGCTTGTCGAAGGATAGGAAAGAAAAATTAAAGAGCCGCAAGCTCCGTTGCAAAAGCCCAATCAAGCCATAGGGTTAGCTTTTCAAGGTCGCTTGTTTCAACAGTCGAGCCAGCCCATATACGTAAGCCAGAAGGTGCATCACGATATGCGCCAATATCATAGGCTACATTCTCAGCGTCTAATTTTGCAACCATTCGTTTTGCAAATGCTGCTTGTTCATCACTTGGCAATGCGTTTATTTTTTCATTGTTAATGGTGAGGCAAACAGAAGTATTTGATCGCTCGTGCGGATTTTTCGCTAAAAATTCAACCCAATTAGTTTTCCCAACCCAAGTGTTAATAGCGGCAAAATTATCGTTCGCTCGTTTTTGCATGCCGCTAAGCCCGCCAATAGACAAACCCCATTCCATCGCATCTACTGCATCTTCAATGCACAACATTGAAACCGTGTTAATTGTTGCAGCAGCAAAAATGCCTGAGATTAATTTATTGCCTTTTGTAAGGCGAAAGATTTTTGGTAAAGGGCGATCAGGAGTAAAACTTTCAAGCCGTTCAACCGCACGAGGGGAAAGAATAATAATCCCATGTTGCGCCTCACCACCGAGAACTTTTTGCCATGAAAAAGTTGTTACATCGAGTTTTGAAAAATCAACATTTTGTGCAAAAACGGCAGAAGTTGCATCGCAAATTGTTAAACCTTCTCGTTTTTCATCAATCCAATCACCATTGGGGACACGAACGCCAGAGGTTGTGCCATTCCATGTAAAAACCACATCATTGGTAAAGTCTACTTTTGCAAGGTCAGGAAGTTCACCATATGGAGCTTCAAGTTTGTTCACATTTTCTAGTTTTAACTGTTTTACTACATCAGTTATCCAACCAGAACCAAAGCTCTCCCATGCCAGCATATCAACACCACGTGCGCCCAACATTGACCAAAGTGCCATTTCCATTGCGCCAGTGTCTGAGGCTGGTACAATGCCAATCAGATAGTCACCTGGAACTTCTAGCAACTCACGGGTGAGATCGATTGCTTTTTGAATGCGAGCCTTTGCAGGTTTTGCACGGTGCGAGCGACCAACATAAGCATTATCAAGCGCAGCCGTTGTCCAACCCGGACGTTTAGTGCAAGGACCTGATGAAAAATTAGGATTATTGGGGATTGCAGTAGGTTTTGTGGCGTTAGCCATATTTGTTTGATCAATCATGATCTATCCTCTCAGATAGTGAGCCCCTCGTTGGGGAGGGGTGGCCCACCAAGCGAGTTACTCTTGTTAAAGAGAGAATGCAAGAAGTTTTTTAACCTGACCTTCTAAAAAAGGGAAACCTAACCAACAAATCCTGAAAGGCTAGCACCTAAGAAATATGGCCATACAAAAATGGCCAAAAACCCTTTGAAAAATCCAAGTTTTAAAAATCCCAAAGTAAAAAGCCAGCCGATAATCCAGACGAATTGTTGGGTGATGTATTTGTTTTCCATTGGCTTTCCTTTGGGCTTTCCTTTTCTAAAGGATATAACCCAAAAAGAAAAAATGCAAGACAATGAAAAACGGCACTTCTTGACTAAAAGAAATGCCGTTTAAAAAAATTGTTAAATTGCCCTAGATTTAGTTAAAGCGATAGCGAACTGTGCCACGAACTTCATGAATATAGTTATCATTAATAATATAAGCATCAGCTGCTAAATCTGGCTGGCTCATCACTTTATTCATGTAAATACCACGATAACCAAGATCAGCAACTACATCACCCATATCATAAGAAACACCTGCCATTAGAGCAACTGCGCCTTCAAGTGACTTGCCCCATGCAATTTCTGCCCCTGCACTATCATTAATATATGAGAAATTCTTAGCCAGACCAATACCAGCACCGACATAAACACCCATTCCGCCTTCTGCTGAACCGCCTGAGCCATCTAGTGAAAAGTCATAATATATATTTGCTAATGCCAAACCAGAACGAAGATCAACTGTATGATCTGTTGTTGAAGTTAGATCTTGAATGTCTAAATAATCAAATGTGATATCTGCACGAATTCCATCGCCTGTTTCATAGCCAAAACCTGCACCAACAGAATAGCCATATCCTGGGGTATCAAATTCTAAAATACACCCGCAATAGCTACCATCTTTTGCAGTCCATGCGTTCATGCCTGCACTACCACGTAAATAAAACGATCCCTCAAGGCCATAATTCACATCTGGAATAACGGGGTAATCAATTGGTTCATATTGGATTGGGTCGGCTGCTTGAGCTGGGCCAGCAATCAGGGCTGCTGCTGCCACAACAAGCATTGCATTTAGCTTGCGCATTATTAAATTCCTTTACTGTGCCACCAACAACGGTGGAATTATTGCTATTATGAACATAAATTATTAATAGCCACTTAACCTAAAGAATTAACCCTAACAGCTTGTAAAAACTAGAAGAATTAACCCTAAGCGCATTAAGGTTTTGTGAACTATTTAGGAGTGAAGGAAATTATTATATATTAAGTGGCTTTTTCAATAGTTTTTGAAATATCAAAAACAATAGAAGTAATCAGCTTTTCATCATCGGCCTCGCCCATTACACGAATAAGCGGCTCTGTGCCACTTTTACGAATAACTAGCCTGCCATTATCCTTAAGCATAGCTTGGCTATCACTTATCACCTGCTTGACTTTTTCATTTTCAAGCGGGTTGGAGGAATTATAGCGCACATTATTTAGTAATTGTGGAACTTTTATAAACCTAGAGCAGACTTCTGACGCTGGGCGTTGTTCTTCTTGAATAACAGTAATCAACTGCAAAGCGGCAACTAATCCATCGCCCGTTGTGCCGAAATCCGATAAGATAATATGACCAGATTGCTCTCCGCCAACATTATAACCCTTATTTCGCATTGTTTCTAAAACATGACGATCACCAACTTTGGTGCGTTCTAATTTTAAATTAATTGAGTTTAAATATCTCTCAAGCCCAAGGTTAGACATTATTGTTGCAACAATACCGCCTCCTTGCAATTTATTTTGCTTGTGCCAAGATTGAGCAATAGTTGCCATAAATTGATCACCATCAACAACTTGCCCACTCTCATCAATAATAATTACTCGATCTGCATCACCATCTAGTGCAATACCAAGGTCAGCACGACTTTTTACAACTTCTTCGCAAACGGCTTTTGTTGCAGTTGAACCAACACGATCATTAATATTATAACCATTTGGCGAAACACCAATCATTATAACTTCAGCACCTAATTCTTTTAAGGCTTCAGGGGCGGTTTTATATGCTGCTCCATTTGCACAATCAACAACAATTCGCATACCTGAAAAATCTATATCACGGTCTAAAGTACGCTTTGCATATTCTAAATAACGTGTCCAAGCCTCGTCAATTTGCGTTGCCCGCCCAATCCCACGCCCTTGTTCAAGCTCTGAGGTAAGATCGCTATCAATTAAATCTTCAATTTGCTTTTCAATTTTATCAGAAAGTTTAAAGCCATCTGGTTGAAATAATTTTATGCCATTATCTTCAAATTTATTGTGCGAAGCAGAAATCATCACGCCAAGATCTGCCCTAAGCGAGCGAGTTAACATTGCAACTGCTGGAGTTGGCATCGGCCCTAAACGATAAACATCTAGACCAACAGCATTAAAGCCAGCACTTAGAGCATTTTCAATCATATAACTAGAACGACGGGTATCTTTGCCAATTACCACACGGTGACGATAGTCACCCCGCTTAAAAACTAGCCCTGTAGCCATGCCAACTTTTAACGCAAGATCTGGGGTTAATTTTTTACCATTAGCAAGACCGCGAATTCCATCTGTTCCGAAATATTTCATAGACAAATACCCTAGTTAGGTTTTTTCTTAACGCTTGGCTTTTTTGCCGCTGGCTTCTTTTTTACAGTAGGTTTTTTTGTAACTGCTTTTTTACTTGTAGCTGCCTTGTTGGCGGCAGGTGGTTTTTTGGCAGAAGTTGCTTTTTTTGCTTTTGTTGTAACTTTGCCAGCTTTTGGAACACCACTAGCCTTTGAAGAATTGTCATCATCGCTTTCACGGACAGGAGCTTTTCCCTCCATAATTCCACGAATTTCATCACCCGTTAGAGTTTCATATTCAAGCAACCCTTCTGCAATTGCATGAAGGTCTTTAATATTTTTGCGAATTATTCGTTGTGCCTCTTTATAGCCACCCTCAACAAAGTGCTTAACTTCACTATCAATTAGTTTTTGAGTATCATCTGAAAAACTAGTGCCGTGCTGACCCATTGAGCGACCAAGAAAAACCTCTTCTTGTGCATCAGTATAAAGAAGGGGGCCCAATTTATCTGACATACCAAACTCTGTGGCCATAGCTCTAGCCAAACCAGTTGCCATTTTTATGTCTGCTGAAGCACCAGAGGTTACTTTATCATAGCCAAAAATTTCTTCTTCTGCAACACGTCCAGCCATTGCGACTGCTAAATCAGCCCAACATTTCTCACGAGTTAGAGAAACTTGGTCTTTCTCTGGCAAACGCATAACCATGCCCAATGCACGGCCACGAGGAATGATTGTTGCTTTATGAATTGGATCAGAAGCCTTCATTTTGACGGCCAACAAAGCATGTCCTGCTTCGTGATAGGCGGTTAGTTTTCGCTCTTCTTCACTTATTGCAAGCGTGCGCCGCTCTGCACCCATCATTAATTTATCTTTTGCATCTTCAAGTTCTGCCATGGTTACAAAACGTTTGTTACGCCTTGCCGCCAATAATGCACCCTCGTTAATAAGGTTCATCAAATCAGCACCAGAAAAACCCGGTGTTCC
This sequence comes from Hyphomicrobiales bacterium, assembly GCA_027066315.1. Lineage (GTDB taxonomy): Bacteria > Pseudomonadota > Alphaproteobacteria > Rhizobiales > Devosiaceae > S141-66. Next base: position 2,055 of record JAMONZ010000037.1, on the reverse strand, counting down.
TCGAGCTAGAACCTTTAAATCAACATCTGGCGCAAGTGGAACTTTACGAACATGGACTTTTAAAATTTTCTCACGTCCTGCAACATCAGGATTTGGCACAACAACTTGACGATCAAAACGACCAGGGCGTAAAAGCGCAGGATCAAGCACATCGGGACGGTTTGTTGCGGCAATTAAAATAACACTTTCATTAGCCTCAAACCCGTCCATCTCAACAAGCAATTGATTTAGTGTCTGCTCACGTTCATCATTTCCACCGCCAAGCCCAGCACCACGATGGCGACCAACCGCATCAATTTCATCGATGAAAATGATGCAAGGAGCATTCTTTTTTGCTTGCTCAAACATATCACGCACACGAGAAGCACCAACGCCTACAAACATTTCTACAAATTCTGAGCCTGAAATTGTGAAAAATGGCACATCTGCCTCACCCGCAACTGAGCGAGCGAGTAAAGTTTTACCCGTTCCTGGAGGGCCTACTAACAAAACACCACGCGGAATATGCCCACCAAGACGCTGGAATTTAGCTGGGTCTTGCAAAAATTCAACAATTTCTTCTAAATCTTGTTTAGCCTCGTCAATGCCTGCAACATCTTCAAATGTTACTTTATCTTGGTTTTGAGTTAGCAATTTGGCGCGAGATTTACCAAACCCCATTGCGCCGCCTTTTCCACCGCCTTGCATTTGGCGAATGAAGAAAAACCAAACCCCAATAATAACAATAAAGGGCAACCATGAGCTTAGTAACACTGCCCAAAATGGGCTTTTCTCTGGTTTTTTAGCAGTAATTTCAACACCGCGACTTTCAAGTCGAGCAACAATATCTGCCCCATCAGGGATAGTTGTTTTAAACTGTGATTTATCGCTCATAACCCCATAAACTATATCTTCAACAATGGTTACACTTTTTACAGAGCCAGTATCTACATCACTTATAAATTGTGAATAGGTGCGCTCTGTTGAAGATGATTGATTGCTAGTGGATTGAAAAACCTGAAATAGGGCTAACACCATAAACAGAATAACAAGCCATATTGCGAAGTTCTTAAAGTTGGGATTCATAAATTTTTCCTAAAAAATCTTTAGCGTAATAATTACTAAAATAAACAATATTAATTAAATGAGAATGTATGTTGCCTGCTCGCTTGATACAAGGGGTGTTTGACTAGAATTGCAATCTATCGTAAATTTTTTTATTTCAATTTCATTATTTGAGTGTTTTTGAGCTTATTTCGTCATTAAAAGCAAAAGTACCTAGCATAATAATGTTATTATTTTGATCTCTAGCTAGCGGAGCAGTTTGCATTTGAGTGGTTTTTTTTAAATATTTTGAATTAAGCAATTTTTCAAAATCCTTTTTTTTTAATTTACCTGCTGATGAAATTTCAAAATCTTTAGTTTTTGAGGTGTTTTTTATTACAAATCTATTGTCCCAGATTATTTCATCTTCACTTTTTATTTTTTGACTTTTTTGAGAGATTTTTGAAAACTCACGAAAGAAGAAAAATATCTCAGTTTTTTTCTCAATTACACAAGAATGCAAAGTTTGTTTTTGAAACTCATCTTGTTCACTCATTATATTTAATAAATTTTCGACTTGGTTTAATGCGTGAGGTTTTTTTGAATTGCCAATTTTTTGCAGGATAATTTGCAATAGGCGAAGTTGAATTTCTTCTGGTTGAGATTGAATATCTAATTTTGAAATGCTTGCAATACCAAATCCATCAATTTTCACCTTTTGCTCAAATATCTCATTTGCAATTTGTGCTAAGGCAAGATCAGCTCTTTTCAGTCGTATGCTTAGTTTTTGAAATCGCTTCTCATCAAGCCCCAAGTTAAATAGAGAAGGCAAAATCTTACGCCAGCGAATACGCTCATAATTTTCATCAATATTTGATGGATCTAAAACTGGCTCTATATTTGCCTCTTTTACAATATTGGCCAAAATATTTGGCGAAATATGTAATAAAGGTCGAAATATTTTTATCCCCGCAACTTGGCTAAACTCTGACATGCCCCCAAGCCCCAAAATGCCAGACCCATTTGCCATAC
>JAMONZ010000036.1 GCA_027066315.1 Hyphomicrobiales bacterium | reverse complement strand
GGTGTTTGCCATTTATATCTATAACGCTCATGGTTAAGGGGTAAATATCCTTAGGGCGAGCTAGATTTAGTCGCTCAATAAGGCCATTGTCATGGAAATCATTCATCAAAAACCCAATTGAACCACAATTCATGCCAAAAACAGCAATATCTAATTTCATGGTTTTGTGTAAAGTTTCAAGCATTAGCCCATCACCACCAAGGGCAACAACAATATCGGCATTCTCTATTTCAACATTACCATATTTCTTACGTAATTTTTTAGCGGCAAATTCTGCTTTTTCTGTATTACTGGAAACAAAAGCTATTTTGGTGTTTTTATTTGGCATGAAAGTCTCGTAAAAAATGAAAAATTCTAATTATATTACTAATAAATAGCATGCAAAGCCTTGAAAGTGAACACAGTAAAGCTAAACTTGCGTTTTTAATCAATTAGATGCTTTTAATCTAATTTTGCCTCTTGCGTAAAAGCCAACTCAATGATAGCAACCTTTTGTCGCCGGTATAGCTCAGTTGGTAGAGCACCTGATTTGTAATCAGGGGGTCGGGAGTTCGAGTCTCTCTGCCGGCACCATTTCTCTTGTCGCCGTTGGTCGCTTTCTCTCCCGACCCCGACACCCCCGACTTATCTTTCTCTTGTCGCCGTTGGTCGCTTTGCTCCCGACCCCGACACCCCCGCCGTTTGGTGCAGAGTATTGGGGTTGGAGTTTTTGGCTTTGGTTTTCTCTTGTCGCCGTTGGTCGCTTTGCTCTCGACCCCGACACCCCCGCCGTTTGATGCAAAGCATTGGGGTTGGGAGTTTGGGTATTGATTGGGCGGTGTACTAGTGTTTGCTATTGTTTAGATCGCTAGTTGCGTTTTGGGTTTTACTGGCAAAGCGTATATTTTTTTTAAGGAATTCATTGCGGACCTATATCTTATTTAAATCTATATCTTTTTGAGCATAATTAATAAATAATTTTGCTATATATTCATTTATGATGATATTTTGAAATAGTGTTTATTGTGATTGTTGAGACTTTGATATGAGCTTAGAAGAAAATACCAACGAGCATCTTGACCTTCACGATGATGATAGACAGCTATCATTAGAGTGGATAGAAAAATTACGGTCTAATATTCTTGATGGTGATAAAGCTAGTGTCCAAAAGCAGTTTTTTGAGCTTCATGCTGCAGATGTTGGTGATGTTTTAGAGACGCTTGAGTTTGAAGAGCGTGAAAAGTTGCTTTCTCTTTTAGGTGATAAGTTTGACTATTCTGCGCTGGCTGAAGTTGATGAAGCTATTAGATTGCAACTAATAGATGCCTTGCCTAATGCTGACATTGCTCGTGGTGTTAGTGAAATTGATAGTGACGATGCTGTTTTTATCCTTGAGGATATTGATGAGCCTGAACGAGAAGATATTCTAGCTAAAATTCCTGCTCAAGAGCGAATGTCGCTTAAACGATCTCTCGATTTTCCAGAAGATTCTGCTGGTCGTAGAATGCAATCGGAGTTTATTGCAATTGCTCCATTTTTGAATGTTGGTCAAATGATTGATCAAATGCGAATAGATGAAAGTCTACCTGAAGAATTTTACCAAATATATGTGGTTGATCCAGCTTATAATCTTTTAGGTATTATTGCACTTGATAAGTTATTGAGGGCAAAACGCTCAATTAAAGTTAAAGAATTAATGAATTCAGAAGTGATAAAGATTGATGCTTCTTTGGATCAAGAAGAGGCGGCACATATTTTTGATCATTATGATTTAGTTGAGGTTGCCGTTGTTGATGAAAACCAACGAATGGTTGGGGTTTTAACTATTGATGATATTGTTGATGTCATTCAAGAAGAGGTTGATGAAGACATTAAAGCATTGGTGGGCATTGGTAATGAGAGTATATCTGATAGTGTTTTTAAGGCTGTTAAGTCTAGGTTCACTTGGCTTGCAGTAAACCTTGGTACAGCAATTTTGGCCTCTAGTGTAATTGCTTTGTTTGATGCAACGATAGAGCAGATGGTTGCTTTGGCGGTGCTTATGCCAATTGTAGCTTCAATGGGGGGGAATGCGGGAATACAAACCATGACAGTTACAGTGCGTGCCATTTCTATGAAAGATCTTGATAGGTTTAATATGTATAGGCTTATCAATCGTGAGGGGTTGGTTGGGCTAGTGAATGGAATTATTTTTGCAATAATTATTGGTGCTGTTACAGCTGTTTGGTTCTCAAATATTGCGCTAGGGGTGATTATGGGTATTGCTATGGTAGTTAATATGGCGGTGGCGGGCTTGGCTGGAATTATAATCCCATTATCATTAAATAAAGTGGGGATTGACCCAGCTGTTGCCTCTAGTGCCTTTGTAACTACAGTTACTGATGTTGTTGGCTTTTTTGCAGTTTTGGGTTTGGCTGCATTGTGGTTTGGTTTATTTTAAAAACCTAGGATTATTTTCCATATTTTACGCTTGCCTTTATCTTAAGACTTCATTAACAAGTTCAACTGTTAAGATTAGCTCTGTTGGGGGGCACAATCGCTTAGTAATGGTGGGTATATTTTGCCCAAAGTAATGATTGGATAGCGCATGCGTGGCCAAACAAAGGTCGTATGTTGGCGAGCTGCAAGTTGGACTTTTATTTCAATAGTATCACTTGGGCTGGTTATTTCTGTTATAATTGGAAATTAATTTTCTTTTTGTCAAAATAAGATTTATAAAAAAGCACTAAGGAAACTTGGTGTTTTTTTTGGAGACTAAAATGAAACTTTTAATTGGCAATAAAAATTATTCAACTTGGTCGCTTAGGCCTTGGTTGGTGTTGCAGCATTTTGCAATTCCTTTTGAAGAAGAAATATTACCACTTAACGGTGAGGGCTGGAAAGAAAACTTAATATCCAAAACCCCATATGGTTTTGTGCCTGTCTTGGTTGATGGAGATTTTAGAATTAGCGAAACGATTGCTATTATTGAGTATATTGCAGATACAAACCCTCAAAAACCAATTTGGCCAGCAAATACAAAAATGAGAGCTTTGGCACGTGAAGCAAGTGCATTAATGCATGCAGGATTTAATGAAATTAGGAATGCTGCTCCGATGAATCTTAGGTCATTTCACCCAAACCGTATTGATGTTAATAAGATCCAATCTGATTTGGATTTAATTGAAAAATTGTGGTCTGGCTGTTTAGCTAGATCTGGAGGGCCGTTTTTATTTGGTGAATTTTGTGCGGCAGATGCGATGTTTGCGCCACTTGCTACACGTTTAAAAACTTATGATTTGCCAATATCTGATGTTGTTAGAGAGTATATTGAGGCAATATATTCCTTGAGTGCTTTTCAAATTTGGCATGAAGCAGCAATAAAAGAAACGGCAATTGTTGAGATGGATGAAATTGATTTCATTCAAGGGAAAAACTCTTGATTAATCTTATTAAATTATGTGTTGGGATAGATAGTGTTTCGCATTTAGAGGAAGTTCGAAAGCGACGAAAAGAAGCAGGGCAGAGGCGAGAAGATGGTCTTATTGTGCATAGAACCAGATTTATGCCAAAGAGACGTGATGAGATAATCTCTAAAGGATCTCTATATTGGGTAATTGCAGGCAAAATCCAGTGCCGCCAAAACATAATTGACTTGAGCGCACAAATTGATGGCGAGGGTAAAAACTGCTGTGATATAATTATGGATGCAAAAATTATTCGCACCATTCCTTTTCCAAAAAGACCTTTTCAGGGCTGGCGGTATTTACCAAAAGATGATGCACCAAATGACCTCAACTCATCTTTGGGTGAGGGTGATGCAAAATTAGCTGCAGAATTGGCCAGTTTAGGTTTGATTTAAGCCTATTTTGCCATCAATATCTTCACTGCCCGCTTTGAGTTTGGAGTGAATACATCAATATCTATTTGTACTTTAGGCATCATAATTCTTTTTGATCTAGCAGATAAAATTATTATCGCATCAAATAGTTTCGTCACCTTTTTTTGAATTGGTATTGGTGATATATTTTTACTAATTGAACTTAATGCTGAACGTCGCTCTATATCATTCTCAGATGCTAGAGGGGACTTAGCAATAAAATTTACTAATTCTGATAATGCTTTATTCTCACTCATTGGGGCTACTCCTTACAATTTGCTCCAAATATATTTCATCTCATCGCTTTATTTATTACTCTGGTTTTACTTTTAACCCTGCACGAGAAGACAGCTTACTTTCTTAGTTTTTAGTTTATTACAGGTAGATTGCGCTTTTACCTTATTTTCAAAGCCTTGAATTCGAGCTTGATAAATATTCAAACCATTTTTCTTAGCTTGCAAAACATTTGAATATAAATTAGCAATTTCGGGTAATTTTATTTTTGCATCACTAATCATTTCATTGGCTTTATCAGATGAATTTGCTGCACCTAATTGAAGCACCCAACCAGTTTGAATTTGTGTAGCAGTTTGATTGATTGAGCCAGATGTCATCAAATCAATTGTTTTATTATTATTCCCGATATTTGATGGAGGCATTAAAGATAATGCATTGCCGTTATATGATGATGGTTTACGGCTATCAGTTATCCACTCACCAATAACATCAATTGCACTTCTTGGGGATTGTGAAGATTGAATGGTAGCAAAATTTACTCTGCCTGTTGTATTTGAGGCAGTTAAATCGATTGCGGCCAGTTTAATAGGTGTTACAACAATTGGTGCAGAAGGCACTGAGCTTGCTAGCAGGTTAATTGGGCGAGATTTTGGAATAGGGCTAATTGGGGTATTTATGCTTGCAACAATTAATGGTTGAGCTGGTGTTATTATTTTTGTTTTTACCTGTGGCACAAGGGCTACTTGAGAAGATGGCATGCGAGAGGCAAGGCGTGGCATTGGGTTTACTTTTACTGCAACCCTAGTTAACCCAACACTATTAGGTTTTGCAATTCGTGCATGAGCGACATATCCGCCTCTTCTTGCTTTAGGGAGGTTTGTTCTTACTAAAGAAGCTACTTTTGAATTGCGTGAATTACCTGAATCAAAACCAAAAGCAACAACTACGATATGACGATTACCTTTTCTTGCTGCTGTTAAAAGGTTAAACCCTGATGCACGGATATAGCCTGTTTTAATGCCATCAACACCATTTTGTCCAAGTAAACGGTTATGATTACCATAAGTTTTGCCTTTATATTTAAAGCTACGAGTTTGGAAATACTTATAATATTTTGGAAAATGTTGATATACAGCAATGCCTAGACGTGATTGATCTCTTACTGTAGTTATTTGTTTTGAATTTGGTAGGCCAGAGGCGTTTGCATAGGTTGTTTTTTTCATTCCTAATGAATGGGCAACCTTTGTCATTCTTTGTGCAAATTTTGCCTCAGTGCCAGAAATATGCTCGGCGATTACTCTTGCTACATCATTGGCAGATTTTGTGACTAATGCTTTGATTGCATTTTCAACACTAATTGTTGAGCCTGCCCTTAAACCAAGTTTTGAGGGAACTGCATTTGAAGCATGTTTTGAAACCCGCATTTTTGTTGAAAGACGCAAGCGACCTGATTCTAATTCTTGAAACACGACATAAAGTGTCATTACTTTAGTTATTGAAGCAGGATAGCGAGGGCTATCTGCTGCGCGTGAATAAAGGGTTTTGCCTGACTTTGCGTCAACTACAATTCCTGCATACGCACGCTTAACTGCAGCTTGAGCAGGTCTAGCAGTAAATGAAAATGCAAGAAAAATACAAAAAATAACTAAAAAAGCACGTTGCAAAAACAAGTGCGAGTTAATAAAACTCTTATGGGGAAATGCCCTAAACGCCAACTAATTTACTCCCAGACAATACGCAGTCTGCACAAAATACATATGATGAAAGATCAAAAATTAGATACAATCAAAAACTCTTGTCCTTTTTAGCGTAGTGAGGGTTACAAAATTGTAAAATTTTTAATTTATTTGTTAAAATTTTATCTAAATGGTGACCAAGGACTTAACAATTGCCAAGTTTTCACCACATAGTAGGGCAATATGTATTTTGGTGAACAGCCTTAGAAGATTTGATAGGATTTTTAATGACTAAAAATATTGGATTTGTAACTAGTTCGAATATTTCACTTCCGCTTAAAGCTCAAGGTTCTGATGATGAGCAAAATGAGTTTGAAGCTGGGATTGCTACAAAAACGAAGTTTAAAACAAAGCGACCCTCATTATTTCGGGTTTTATTGTTAAATGATGATTATACACCAATGGAATTTGTTATTCATATTTTGCAAGATGTTTTTAAAAAACAAAGCGAAGATGCGGTAAAAATAATGTTATTGGTTCATACAAATGGAAAGGGAGAAGCTGGAGTTTTTCCCTATGAAGTTGCCGAAACAAAAGTCACCCAAGTTATGGATTTGGCAATTAAAAATTCACACCCGTTAAAATGCGTAATGGAAAAACAATAGGAATATCTTATGCCTTCATTTTCAAAAGGACTAGAGAAATCACTGCACGAAGCAATGAATATTGCACGTGAGAGGAGTCACGAGTTTGCTACATTAGAACACCTTCTTTTGGCTTTGTTATTTGATAATGAAGCAAATGAAGTGCTGAGTGCTTGTGAGGTGAATATTGAAGTTTTGATGCTTGAGTTGGAAGAGTTTCTTGATGATGAGCTTAACTCGATTGTTGTTGCTAATGTTGAAGAAGCTCGCCCAACAACTGCCTTTCAGCGGGTTATTCAGCGTGCCGTTATTCATGTTCAATCTTCTGGAAAAGATGAAGTGAGTGGAGCGAATGTGCTAGTAGCGATTTTTGCTGAGCGTGATAGCCATGCGGCATTTTTTCTTGAGCAGCAAGATATGAGTAGACTTGATGCAATAAACTATATTTCGCATGGGATAAAAAAATCTGGGGAAGTAGAGCCGCACATTGTTTTTGGATCGAGTGATAGTTTTTTAGGTGACGAAAATAATGAACAAGAGGCAAAAAAGACAGCGATTGAGAGTTATTGCGTTAATTTGAATGAAAAAGCCAAAGAGGGAATGATTGATCCGCTAATTGGTCGTGAAAGTGAGATAAAACGTACAATTCAAATTTTGTGTAGGCGCTCAAAAAATAATCCAATTTTTGTTGGTGAGGCTGGGGTTGGCAAAACTGCTATTGCGGAGGGTTTGGCTCTTAAAATCATAAAAAAGGAAGTGCCTGATGCTTTAGGTGATGCCATAATTTTTGCACTGGATATGGGGTCACTAATGGCTGGAACTCGATATAGAGGTGATTTTGAGGAAAGATTAAAAGCTGTCATCAAGGAAATTGAAGAAAAGAAAAATTATATTCTTTTCATTGATGAAATTCATACAATAATTGGTGCTGGGTCAACTTCTGGTGGCTCGCTTGATGCTTCAAATCTGTTAAAGCCTTCTCTTTCTTCTGGTAGAATTCGTTGCATTGGATCAACTACTTATCAGGAGTTTCGTCAGTATTTTGAAAAGGATAAGGCACTTGTAAGAAGATTTCAAAAAATTGATGTTAATGAGCCAAGTATCCCTGAAACAGTGGAAATTTTAAAAGGACTAAAACCTTATTATGAAGAATTTCATGGTCTTAAGTATAGCGATGATGCTTTGCAAGCAGCGGTTGATTTATCTGCTAGATATATAAATGATAAAAAACTGCCTGATAAAGCTATTGATGTGATTGACGAAGCAGGTGCTAGTCAAAAATTATTGGCTAAAAATAAACGTAAAAAGCTGATTAACGTTGCTCAAATAGAAGCCACAATTGCGAGTATGGCGAGGATTCCACCAAAAACTGTTTCAAAATCAGATGTTGAGATTTTATCCAGCTTAGAAAAAAATCTCAAACTAGTAGTTTTTGGACAAGATAAAGCAATTGAATCGCTTTCTTCTGCAATAAAACTTGCTCGTGCTGGGCTAAGAGAACCAGAAAAACCTATCGGCTCATATCTATTTACCGGCCCTACTGGTGTTGGTAAAACTGAAGTAGCAAAACAGCTTGCAGACACTCTTGGGGTTGACCTTTTGCGTTTTGATATGAGTGAATATATGGAAAAACACAGTGTTTCTCGTTTAATCGGCGCACCTCCAGGATATGTTGGTTTTGAGCAAGGTGGCCTGCTTACCGATGGTGTCGATCAAAAACCACATTGTGTTGTTTTACTTGATGAAATTGAAAAAGCGCACCCTGATTTATTTAATATATTATTGCAGGTTATGGATCATGGGAAGTTAACCGATCACAATGGAAAGTCTATTAATTTTGCCAACGTTATTTTGATTATGACATCAAATGCAGGTGCGACAGAATTAGCAAAAAGCCCGATTGGTTTTGGTCGTAAGCGTGAGGTTGGTGATGATGAGGAAGCGATTAAACGTATATTTTCACCAGAATTTCGCAATCGCCTTGATGCAAATATTTCTTTTGCTCCGCTTAATACTGAAATTGTAAGTAAAGTTGTTGAAAAATTTGTACTGCAACTTGAAGGTTTATTGGCTGATCGCAATGTCACAATTAAACTTTCGCCTAAAGCAGCACTATGGTTGGCTACTCGTGATTATGATGAAAATATGGGAGCAAGACCGCTTGGAAGAATAATTCAAGAGCATATTAAAAAACCACTAGCAAATGAAGTTTTATTTGGCAAATTGATAGCTGGTGGTTTGGTAAATGTTGATGTTGTGGGTATAGGCGAGAATGCAAAATTAGAATTGATCTGCACACCACCAACGCCTGCAAACCCTAAAGCGGGAGTGAAAACAAAGGCAAGTTCAAGAGTTCCTAAAGTAAAGTCAAAGAGAAAGTCTTCTGCCGCTAGTTCTGCAAAAAAACAGCCAGCAATAAAAAAACGAAAGTCTAAAGTAAAATAACAATCATTTTATTTGACTTGCAATTAGTTTAGCTAGTCTTTTTAGATCGTCTTTATCTGCCATTTTATCTGAATGGCGAGATAGTTTTTGTCCTTCATATGTTGGAACTACATGAAAATGCAGGTGAAATACGGTTTGCCCAGCACTTTCTTCGTTAAACTGCTGAATGATAATTCCATCTGCTTGCATAGCTTTTTTTGTAGCAATTGCAATTTTTTGCACTATTGGCATTATTAGTGACAGGTTGTCAGGACTTGCATCTAATAAATTACGTGATGGGTTCTTTGGAATAATGAGGCAATGGCCGTTTGATACTGGCATTACGTCCATAATTACCAATGCATTATCATCTTCAAAAACCGAAGTGCTTGGTATTTCTCCACGTAGAATTTTTGCAAAAACATTATTTTCTTCATACATATTCATTTTTCCTCATTTTGGCTTTTCTTTTTAGGAGTAAACCCTTCAAAAGCAATTTGGTCGCACCACTTTAATGCTTCGTCTGCCTCAACTTGTGATTTTATTGTCCATGCAGCTATTGGGAAACCAAGCGCACGAAAGAGCTTTACAGCTGGTAAATCTAGTGCATTGTGATCGGCATCAACAAAGTCAAACCTAGTTTTTGGATAGTGAAGCAAATGCCGTAAAATGAAGCGTTGTTTTCGTGATAAAAGCTCTTGTGCTTTTTCATGAATAAAACGTTCAACAATTATGCCTGTTGGTCCTTTAAAACCGCATTTTTTTACGGCGATTAATATTTCGGGGACAAATGAAATAATTGCTATTGGGCCTTTATAATCTTCAAGTTCCTTTACGACAATTTTTGCAAATTCTTTGTTACGGCCACCAGTTTGAGGTTTTAACTCAAGCGCAATAGCTTGACGGTTTGAAACTTGATCTAAAAACTGTCTAAAGGTTTGAATTTTATCCCCATTAGAGCTGTTTTTTAAAGTTATATTAATAATTTTCTCTTGATTTAATTCACAAATTTTACCCTTTTCATTAGTGACACGTTCCAGCGTTTCGTCGTGAAAAACTACTAATTTATTATCCTTAGTAAGCTGCAAATCACACTCGATTGCAAAATCCGCTTTTATTGCAGCTTCAAAGGCTGAAGAAGAGTTCTCGATAACTCCTTTTTCAATATTATGAAGTCCACGATGGGCAATTGGTTTTTGTATGATTTGTTTCATTAATGGGGTCATATATTTTATTAAATCTCAATTATTGCTTCAATTTCAACTGCCGCACCAAGCGGAAGAGAGGCAACGCCAAAAGCTGCACGGGCGTGTATGCCATTTTCACCTAAAATATGTACTAAAAGATCAGATGCTCCATTGGCAACAAGATGATGATTCGTGAAATCTGAAGTAGAAGAAACTAGAACTGTTAGTTTTATTACAGAAATTATTTCGTCTAATTCAATTCCGCCAGAATGTACAATTTGAGAAAGAATAGACAAAGCGCAAGTTGCAGCAGCTTTTTGCCCAGCTTCAACATCTAAATTCTTGCCAAGCGTGCCTGTGATAATTCCATTTTCATCTGCACTTAATTGACCAGAAATATAAATATTATTGCCTGATTTTTTTATCGGTACATAATTAGCGGCAGGAGAGGTGGGTTTGCTTAATTTTAGGCCTAGTTGTTCTAGCTTTTCATTTGCATTCATTTTATTTTTCCTTATTATTTTTGGTTTTTTGAAATAATTTTCCTCTGATAAGAGAAGATGCTCCATAACGCTCCCTTACTTTATCCATTGCCCTCTCTGCAGCGGCTTTTAGGGCAACTTGAGGTTCTAATAGGTCTTTTGGATCTTCCTCAATGTTAGTTTTTAGGCCAGACATGCCAATTCCTATTAGGCGAAAGGCTGTTTTGTCCATTTCTAAAGATAATAGATTATATGTGTTTTCATACATAACATGAGCTAATTGCGTGGGTAAATAAAGATGTTTTGTTCGTGTGCGGAGGCGAAAATCTGCGGTTTTTAGTTTTAAAGTAATTGTATCGCCAGTTAGGTTTTTTTCTTTTAGGCGAGCTGATACTTGTTCGCAAAGAGCTAGTAATTTTGTTGATAAAATATCTAGATCACTGGTATTTTTTATAAAAGTTGTCTCGTTGCTAATGGATTTTGCTTTTGTGCTGCTTATGATGGATCGATAGTCTATCCCCCTTGAGAGCTGAGCTAGTCTTGCGCCAATTTCGCCATACCTTACCTTTAAATTGTGCGGGTCATGTTGTTGCAGGTCTTTGATAGTAGATAAGCCATCTTTGTTTAGTGTTTTTGTAAAAACCTTGCCGACTCCATAAATTGCAGAAACAGGAAGTGGTGCTAAAAAACTTAATGTTTCTTGCTTGCCAATGATAGCAAACCCTTTTGGTTTATCAAGGTCAGAAGCCATTTTTGCCAAAAACTTATTGTGGCTTAGGCCAATTGATATACTAACACCAACTTCTGCTAGCACTTTATTTGCAAATTTTACTAACATTTGGGCTGGATAGGCTTTATGGGTTTTTTTTGTACCGCTAAGATCAAGAAAAGCCTCATCGATTGAAAGGGGTTCAACTAATGGAGTTAATTCCTCCATTAATACCCGTATTTGTTTGCTAGCCTCAACATATTTTGTCATATTTGGAGTGATAAAAATTGCATTTGGGCATAGTTTTTTTGCCTGATGTGTAGGCATAGCTGAGCGTACACCGCTTTGGCGTGCAATATAACAGCATGTTGAAACAACTCCACGCACTCCACCGCCTATAATTATTGGCTTGCTAGCTAGTTCAGGTCTATCTCTTTTTTCAACAGATGCAAAAAACGCATCACAATCTACATGGGCTATACTTAAATCTATTAATTCATCATGGGCGATAATGCGCGGCGATCCGCAGTTTGGGCAACGCATATATCGCTCATTGTCAAGCGAGAGATTTGAGCAGTTTTTGCATAAATTATAAGTTTTACTCATAATAATTTTGATTGTGCCAAAACTTCATAAAATTATCAATGTCAATTGAAGAATTAGCGCACATTGCTAACAATGCTGGCTCATTTTTTGCAAAATATTCCATTAATGCAAGGCCAAAAGAGTTTGTTCCAATTGAGGTTTTTAAACTTTTTCCATCATAGCCAGCAAAGTCCATAAACTTAGCTAATTCATTTGGATCAGCAGCTAAATATGACAGGCAAGCATCGCTATAGATATGCAAATCTTGTTTTTGTAAGTCTTTATTAATCATAAGGATAATCTTTAAAATATTGCTTGTTTCATTTGAATTTTCGTAACCCTTTACTGCTATCCATATTTCTACAAATCTACAAAAGTGTATGGGCCAGCTAGAATTATGACAAAAACTATAATGATTGTAGAAGATAACGAGCTGAATATGAAGCTATTTCACGATGTTATTGATTCACGTGGTTATTCAATTATACAAACTTCAAGTGGTTTAGAAGCTCTTGATTTAGCAAAACAGCATCATCCAGATTTGATATTAATGGATATTCAATTACCTGAAGTTTCGGGTTTGGTTGTTGCGCAGTGGCTTAAAGAGAATGATAGCACTGCTGATATTCCAGTTATCGCAATCACTGCTTTTGCTATGAAGGGCGATGAGGAGCGGATTTTAAACTCTGGTTGTGAGGGCTATATCTCTAAGCCAATTTCTATCTCGCATTTTTTAGCAACTATTGAAGAATTTATTGGGCCAGCAAATTGATGTGTCAAGCTAGAGTAAGAAAGAGGAAAACCTAAATGACTGCAAGAGTGCTTATAGTTGATGATATTCCAATCAACGTGAAGTTGTTAGAAACTAGATTAGTTGCAGAATATTTTACTGTTTTAACTGCGAATAGTGGTGCGCAGGCTTTGAGTATTTGTGATAATGAAGAAGTAGATATTATTCTTCTTGATGTAATGATGCCTGAAATGGACGGTTTTGAAGTTTGCCGCCGCCTAAAAGCTAATCCTAAAACCCATCATATTCCTGTTGTTATGGTAACGGCACTTGATCAGCCATCTGATAGAATTGCTGGATTAGAGGCTGGGGCAGACGAATTTTTATCCAAGCCAATTGATGCTGTTCAGCTTTTAGCTAGGGTGAAAAGCCTTGTTAGGTTAAAAATTCTAACTGATGAATTACGTTCTCGCGCGGCAACTGGTCAGCAAATTGCGGTTGAAGATTCGTTGCGTGTTATGGATAATATTGGTGTTGATGGCAGTGCTGTTTTAATTGTTGATACAGATGTTCGTCACGCTGGCAGGATTAAGCAAGATTTAGAGCCAACTCATAAAGTTGACATTTTAGCTGATCCATCTGAAGCAGTTCTTCAAGTTGCTGAGAAAAAATATGAATTAATTATTTTGAGTATGGCACTTAATGGGCATGATCCTCTTAGGGTTTGTTCGCAGTTGCGTACTTTAGAGCAGGGGCGAAATATACCAATAATTTTAATTGCTGAAGATGCTAATAAAGATCAAGTAGTTCGTGGTCTTGAGCTTGGGGTTAATGATTTTATTATGCGCCCTGTTGAGCATCACGAATTAGTTGCAAGGGTTAGGACGCAAGTTCGTCGCTTTAGGTATGCGGCTGAATTGCGTGATAGCGTTAGTAGCACAATGCAGTTGGCAATAATTGATGAGCTTACAGGGTTATATAATCGTCGTTATTTTGATCGCCATTTGGACTTGATGTTTACGAAAGCGCAACAACAGGGTCGAAAAATGGCTGTAATGATGCTTGATATTGATTTTTTTAAAATGGTCAATGATACGCATGGGCATGAAGCTGGTGATGATATTTTGGTTGAATTTGCTAAAAGAATACAAAAAAATATCCGTGGTGTTGATTTGCCTTGTCGTTATGGTGGTGAGGAATTTGTTGTTCTTATGCCAGATACCTCTCAAGTGAGTGCAGGAAATATTGCTGAGCGAGTTAGAGATGCCGTTGAAAGTGCGCCTTTTCTTACAAACTCGGGTGTTGCAATAAGCATTACTGTTAGTGCTGGTGTTGCGCTAAATGTTGGCGGAATTGAAGAACCAAAAATGTTACTCAAAAAAGCTGACATTGCTCTTTATCAGGCAAAACATGACGGCAGAAACCGTGTTGTTTTTGATGCTGCCTAAGTCTTGTTAATCTTGTTTATTAATCTTAACTGTTTAACATGATTGAGGAAAATGGGCTTGAACAAAAGTTTAGGCTTTATTTTTTATTAAAAAAAAGGCTATATTTTTTAGAGATAAAAATTTGCTGTTTGAGAGATAATAAGAGTTTAAAATCATTCAAACAGTAAAATTTATCCTTACGGAAATATAGCTCAGGTCCGCCGCAACTCCTGTGCCCCGTAGGGTTGGCTGGTCTGATTAGTTTAGTTTATCTTTTCTGTCAGGCCAGCTATTATTCATAAAAAAACCCGCCTTTATTAAAAAGGCGGGTTTTTTATTTGGAATAAATAAAACTATTTAATTTTAGCTTCTTTAAAGTCAACATGTTTACGAACAACTGGGTCATATTTTTTCTTGACCATTTTTTCACTCATTGTACGAGCATTTTTTTTTGTTACGTAATAAAATCCAGTATCTGCTGTAGATACTAATTTAATTTTTACTGTATTTGATTTAGCCATAATAGTTTCCTAAGAATAAAAGGGGTAAAACCCTTCAAGAATGAGTTGGGCGCAACCTAAGGGTTTAGCTACAAAAGTCAAGTGTGTTTTCTTCTAGATCTTTGATGGTTTCTTTTTGAGTTATTATTACGCCCTCTTGAGCGATTTTTGCTAAGTGGAGCGACAAACTCACCATCAGAAATTATTTCAAATCTAAGTGCGCCTGCCATAGGGGCAACTTCTAATAATTTTACCTCGACATTATCACCAAGTTGGAACTTTTCACCAGTGCGCTCACCAATCATTGCCTGCTCATCTTCAATATATCTAAAATAATCTGAACCAAGCGTCGAAGCAGGAACAAAACCATCTGCCCCACTATCAACTAGCCTTACAAAAAGCCCTGACTTAACAATTCCTGCAATCCTGCCCATAAAATGAGAGTTTATTTTTTCACTCATAAATTGTGCAATAAGGCGATCATTGGTTTCTCGCTCTGCCGCCATTGCACGGCGTTCTGTGTTAGATAAATGCTGACCTGCTATAACAAGGTCATGTTGTTCGCCTTGCTTAACTGAGCCTGTTTTTAATACGCTTATTAAGGCTCTGTGGACTATTAAATCGCTATAGCGGCGGATTGGTGAGGTGAAATGGGCATAACGATCTAAATTGAGTCCAAAGTGGCCATAATTTATTGGTGAATATTCTGCTTGTGCTTGTGAGCGTAAAACCATTTCATTGACTTGCTCGCTTTTATTATTCTTTTTTGCTAGTTTAAGAGTGCGATTGAAATCTTTTGGGCTTATTGAATCAGATTTAGAAAATGACATTTTTAATGAGGCCAAAAATTCTCGCAAAGCTATCAATTTCTCTCGCCCTGGCACGTCATGTACTCGATAGAGAAGGGCAGTTTTATTCTGCTCCAAACTAGTGGCTGCACAAACATTTGCCGCTATCATCATTTCTTCAATTAAGCGATGTGCCTCTAGTCGTTCAGGCGTGTGAACTGCTTTAACAATTCCATTTTCATCAAGGACTATTTTCTTCTCTGGCAAATCTAGATCAAGTGGCGCACGTTTTTGGCGTGCTTTTTTCATGCAATCATAGGCTGCATAAAGTGGTTTGATTACTGATTCTAATAATGGCTCTGTTATCTCATCGCTTAAACCATCTATTGCATTTTGTGCTTGCTGATAGCTTAATTTTGCTCTTGAGCGCATCATTATACGGTGAAATTCATGCGAGATAATATTACCATTTTCATCAATTTGCATTTTTAGAGCCATTGATGGGCGGTTTTTTCCCTCAATCAATGAACAAAGATTATTTGATATTCTTTTTGGTAACATCGGCACTACTTTATCCGGAAAATAGACCGAGTTACCTCGTAAATACGCTTCTTTATCTAGTGCTGAATTGGGCTTTATATATGCTGCAACATCTGCAATGGCGATATAAATTAAATATCCGCCATTGTTATTTGGATCATCGTCTTTTTTTGCAAATACAGCGTCGTCATGGTCTTTGGCAGTTATTGGGTCAATCGTTATAAAATCTATATCTAGCCAATCTTCTCGCTTTTTTTCTTTTGCTTTATCAAAGGTAATTTCTATAATTTCATCTGCTTGTTTGATAACGCTATTTGGAAAAATATAGGGTATTTCGAGGTTATGAAGTGCGATTAATGATATTGCGCCCTCAGATTGAGGGTTGCCAACAACATTTGTGACCTTGGCCATGGGTATCATCATGCGGCCAGTAATTTTTACTTCAACTTCAACTAAATCGCCATTTTTTGCTGAATTTAAATCAGCTGCACTTATTCGCATTTCTTTTTGCTTGCGATCAATTGGAATGAGCCTTGCGCCATTGTCATCAAGTGAAATTATGCCAATTTGATTGGTTCGTGGCTTATCTAAAACTTTCATTGGAGAAGCAGAATACTGACCATTTTCATATTTAATTTTAGCTAAAATTCTATCTCCCGCAGCTGGCGAAACTCTTGTGTTTTTTGAAAAATTTAGGAAAATTTTTGGTTTTTCTGCTTCTTGGCCTCGCCATTGTAATGGATAGGCATATAATTCTTCTGGATTTGCTTGTTTTGGAATTTCAAGCACAGATACGCTTGGTAAAATATTGGAAGAGGATTGGTTTTTTGAAATTTTGCCAATAAGTCCTTGTTTGCTCATGCCACGCAATAATAGCTTAAAAGGAGTGCGCATTTCTCCCTTTATGCCAAATGCACGGCCAAGGTCACGCCTGCTTTTAATTGTTTTATCATTAGCTAAAACTTCCAATATTTGCTCTTTAGTTGGAAGGTTTAGCTTTTTCTTTTTGCTCATTATTTTTATTAATCAGTTTTCTTTTTAACCGCTGGTTTCTTCTTAGTTGCGGTTTTCTTTTTAGCCGCTGGTTTCTTTTTAGTTGCAGTTTTCTTTTTTGCAGTAGGCTTTTTCTTTTTTGCTGGAGATGCTGCTTTTTTGGCAATCATTTCTAATGCTTGCTCTAGTGTAACATCTTGTGGGGTTGCATCTTTTGGTAAAGTAGCGTTGATTTTTGCATGATTAACATAAGGGCCATAACGACCGTCACGCACGGTTACTGCACCACCATCGGGGTGGTCACCAAGCTCTTTAATCACAGTTGCGCCACGTCGACCACCTGATGCTGCTTTTGCTGCTAAAATATCAACTGCACGGTTCAGCCCAACGCTAAAGACTTCTTCTACATCATCTAAATTAGCATATTTACCATTATGATTGACATAAGGGCCATACCGCCCAAGATTTGCAACAATCATTTTTTTGTCTTCTGGGTGTTCACCGACATCACGAGGTAGAGCTAATAATTTTAGTGCTTTTTCTAAATCTATCGCCGCAGGATCCCAAGTTTTTGGAATTGACGAGCGTTTGGCTTCTTTTCCATCACTTCGTTGAACATAAGGGCCAAAACGACCTGTTTTTTTATAAACAATTTCACCAGTTTCTGGATCAACGCCTAATTCCTCGTCACTATTATTGGCATCTGCACCTTTGCCAGCGGCACTGTCTGATAATTGTGAGGTATGTTTGCAATCTGGATAGTTTTCGCAACCAATGAAAGCTCCAAATTTTCCTAGTTTTAGCGATAGTCTGCCTTTTTCACAAGTTGGGCAAAGGCGGCGGTCTTTTCCATCTTCTCGAACAGGGAAGATATGATCGCCAAGAATTTCATTTAATGCATCAAGAACAGCGGTTATTCTAAGATCTTTAATCTCCTCAGTGTGAGCGGAGAAATCTTTCCAAAAAGCCTCAAGAAGCTGTTTATATGATAATTCACCTCGAGATATTTCATCTAGTTGCTGTTCAAGAGCGGCGGTGAAATCATATTCAACATATTTGGTGAAAAAGCTCTCAAGAAAAGCCGTGACAAGACGGCCTCTGTCTTCAGGAATTAATGCTCTTTTTTCAAGACGGGCATAATTACGATCTTTTAGGACAGAAATGGTTGATGCAAAAGTTGACGGGCGACCAATGCCTAATTCTTCCATTTTTTTAATTAAGCTGGCCTCGGTATAACGAGCTGGTGGTTTGGTAAAATGTTGTTCAATCTCACAAGACTTAAGGCTTGGTGTATCGCCAATTTCAATTGGAGGTAATTCACGATCATCAGTTTTTTCGTCATCATTTTCTGATGATTTCTTAACACCACCAAGTGCTAAAAAACCAGGAAAAGAAACAACAGAGCCTACAGCACGTAGGATAATATCTTGCTTGTCATTTGAGTTGACTTTTATATCAGCCGTTGTGCGATCAATAATGGCTTCCTTCATTTGTGATGCCATTGTTCTGCGCCAAATGAGGGAGTAAAGTTTTAGCTGGTCTGTATCAAGGTTTTTTAATTGATTTGGGTTGCGAAATAAGTCGGTTGGCCTAATCGCTTCGTGAGCCTCTTGTGCATTTTTTGCTTTTGTTTGAAACATTCGTGGCTTTGGCGGCAGGTAGTTTTCGCCAAATTCTTTTTCTATCGCAGCTCTAGTTTGAGCGATGCCTTCTGGCGCAATTTGCACAGCATCTGTTCTCATATATGTAATTAAACCAATGGTTTCGCCGCCAATATTAATGCCTTCATAGAGCCTTTGTGCAACCCGCATAGTATGAGTTGGAGAAAAGCCAAGTCGGCTTGATGCATCTTGTTGTAATGACGAGGTCGTAAAAGGAGCATAAGGGTTTCGCTTGGTTGGTTTTTTCTCAACGCTTATGACTTCAAAACTGGCTGTATCAATTGCTTCTTTGATTGTTTTTGCTACCTCCCCAGTTTTTACATCTAATTTATCAAATTTTTTGCCATTTAACGTATATAGGCGAGTTTCAAACTCTGTTGCTTTTTGAATGAGACTACTAGAGATGCTCCAATATTCTTGTGGATCAAAACGTTCAATCTCTAATTCTTTATCGCATAATAGCCTTAAAGTAACTGATTGAACTCGTCCTGCGGATCGTGATCCTGGTAATTTACGCCATAGGATTGGTGATAGTGTAAAGCCTACAAGATAGTCTAGCGCACGGCGAGCAAGATAGGCATCAACTAGTCCTATATCAAGATCACGAGGGTTTTCCATGGCCTCAAGAATAGATTTTTTGGTAATTGAGTTAAACACAACCCGTTGGACTTTTTTGTCTTTGAGAGCTTTTTTCTTATTAAGTACTTCAAGAACATGCCATGAAATTGCCTCTCCTTCACGATCCGGATCGGTTGCTAGAATAAGTTCATCTGCATCTTTAAGGGCATTGGCAATTTCAGTGATTCGCTTTTTTGCGGCACTATCAGCGGCCCAAGTCATTGCAAAATCTTCGTCAGGTCTAACAGAGCCATCTTTTGAGGGTAGATCTCTTACATGGCCAAATGAAGCAAGAACAATGAAATCTTTGCCTAAATATTTGTTGATCGTCTTAGCCTTTGCAGGACTTTCAACTATTACAACTTTCATGATTATATATGCTCCATTAGCGAAAATTTGTTATTTTTACTTTTTATTCTGGCGCAAAATGCTTATTTGCATGCCATGTGTCAAACTTATTATTCATTGTTTGAGTGATACTAGTTGTCCGCTAGCCCATTCTATGCGCCCTGCAATATCAAGTTCGAGCAAGATTGTTTGAATATTTAAAGTCTTTATTTGCGTTTGCGAAATTATCTCATCTACTGAAACTGGGGTAAAACTAAGGGCATTTAAAAGCTGCTCTCTTTCACTTTGACTTGGTTCAATATTTTTTGGTTCACTATTTTGAGTAGTTTTATTATCAGAGCTGAAATCAAAATGAAAATCACTATTAGTATCATCTTCAAATAATAAATTATCCGATGGGTGAGTGTTTGAAAGGCTTTCAATAATATCATCAGCAGATGTAATTAATGTTGCTCCATCACGAATTAGGCTGTTTGGCTCAGCAGCTCGTGGATCTAGGGGTGATCCTGGTACAGCAAAAATCTCACGGTTCTGCTCGAGGGCAAATCTGGCGGTAATTAGTGAGCCGCTTTTTTTGGCAGCTTCAATAATAACAACACCTAAAGAAAGTCCCGATACTAAACGATTGCGCCGAGGGAAATCTTTAGCCCTTGGTGAGTAATTTAACCCCATCTCGCTAATGAGTGCGCCGCCGTTTTCTACAATTTTTTTTGCTAGATCAATATTCTCACTTGGGTAAATAGTGTTTAGACCTCCTGCGAATACAGCAATAGTTCCTGTTTTTAAACTTGCAGCATGTGCATTTGCATCTATGCCTCTAGCAAGACCTGAAACTATTGTATAGCCAGCTTCGCCTAAATCATTGGCCAAGATTTTGCTCAATCTTTGGCCTGAAGCTGAGGCATTCCTTGCGCCAACGATTGCTATTGTTTTTTCAAAATTAAGTTTTTCACCACCCATTATTGAGAAAAGAGGAGGGGAGGAGGCGATATGTTTTAAAAGATCTGGAAAATCATCATCAGCCGCACTGACTATCCTTGCACCCATATTTTGCAGTACTAAAATTTCACTCTCAATATCGCTTTTGCTTGGTGCTTTTAGGTTTGAGTTTTTGCCTCCCCTTGAGCTAAGAAAAGGCAAAGCATCAAGGGCGGCACTTGCTGAGCCATAACGGTTGAGCAATTTTCTAAATGTTGCTGGCCCGACATTTTCAGTGCGAATAAGCCTTAGCCAGTCACAAACTTGTTGTTCGCTCAAATTTGAAGCCAAAATACTACCTTATTTTGATTTATTTTTGCTAATTTTTGGCTCTGTTCCTGCAGCCAACCGTTTCATATTATCAATATGCTTATAAAAAATCAGGGCAGACATGATGAGTGTTGCAATCGCTAATTCAAGCCCAGAAAACATGAATGATATATATGGCATTGCGGCGGCGGCTGCGAGGGCGGCAAGTGAAGAAAATCCAAAACTATAGGCAAAAAACAACCATGCAGCACAAAAAATAATTCCTATGATTGGGTTTATTGCCAATAAAAAACCGATATATGTTGCAACACCTTTGCCACCTTTAAATTTTAGCCAAACAGGAAATAAATGACCCAAAAGGGCGAACATTCCAGCTAAAATTGTTACACGCAATGTATAGTCTAGGTTAGCAAAAATGCTGCTTACAATGATTACAGCAAGTGCTGATTTGCCCATATCAAGCAACAAGGTAGCAATGGCTAGCCATTTATTACCAGTGCGTAAAACGTTTGTTGCGCCAATATTGCCAGAGCCAATATCACGAATATCGCCTTTTCCTGCAAAACGAGTGAGTAGTAGGCCAAAGGGGATTGAGCCTAGTAAATAGCCAATTGTGGCTGCAATAAAAGCATCAAGTAACATTATTTTCTCCTTTTTGAGAATAAACTTCTTGCCCACTAACAAATGTGTAAAAAACTTTTCCGCTTAGCTTGGCTTGTTCAAAAGTTGTATTTTTTGAGCGTGATAATAATTTACTTTCATCTACCACCCATGGGAAATCTATATCAAATAAAATTAAATCAGCTGGAGAGCCAATTTTAATGCGCCCTGATTTTAGCTTAAGTAATTTTGCAGGTTTAATGGTCATTGCAGATAAAATTGTGATTAAATCACTTTCACCAGAATGATAAAGCCTAAGTGCCGCACTTAACATGGTCTCTAGCCCAATTGCACCATCTCCTGCTTGAGCAAAAGGTTGGCGTTTGACTTCAACATCTTGAGGGTCATGCCCTGAATGGATAATATCAATTATGCCTTCGTTTAAGCCATTTACGAGTGCGGCTCTATCATCTTCTGAACGAAGGGGCGGAGAAAGTTTAAAAAATGTTCTATACGATCCTACATCATTTTCATTTAGGGAAAGATTATTGATTGATACACCGCATGTAATATTTGAGTTTGTTTTTTTATGGCGTCGCATTATTTCAACAGAAGAAGCAGATGAAATTTGTGCGCCGTGATATTTTACGCCACTCTTTAGAGCCAATTGGAGATCTCGCTCTAGTGGAATAGTTTCTGCCTCTTTTGGTATTCCCTTTAGTCCCAAGCCCGTTGCCATCAACCCCTCGTTGACAACGCCACTTGCGCCCAATCCCTCATCGTTTAAATGGTTGATAATTGGCATCTTAAAATTAGCGGCATATGTGAAGGCTGATTTTAGGGTGGCGGTTGAGCCTAATGAAAAACGCCCATCGGTAAAACAAACTGCACCTGCTTTTTTTAATAGGCCAAATTCAGATAATTGTTTTCCCTTTAACCCCTTTGTTATGGCTGCGGCGGGCAGGATATTTACTTTTGCGGTGGCTTTTGCTCGGCGGATAATAAAATCTACTAAAGCAGTATTATCAATGATTGGCATTGTATCTGGCATCATAACAAATGTTGTCACACCACCAGCTGCAGCGGCGTTTGAGGCAGATCGTAAGTTTTCTTTATACTCATGCCCTGGCTCGCCCGTAAAAACTCGAGTATCAATCAGCCCTGGGCAAAGCACCAAACCCTTAGCATCTATTATTGTTGCCCCTTGAGGCGCATTAATGGTTTTTTCAAACGAAATATCATTTATTTTTGTATTTTTAATCAATATTGAGCCAATTTTGTCGGTATTCGTGGCTGGATCAATAATTCGAGCATTCTTTATAAGTTTATAATTACTCATTTTCTTGCCCCATATTATTATGCCCCATATTGTTATGCCCCATATTGTTATGCCCCATATTGTTATGCGCACTTTTGCCAACTAGACTATTTAACACTGCCATTCTAACAGCAACACCCATTTCTACCTGCTCGGTAATAACTGCTTGCGCTCCATCGGCAATTGAGGGATCAATCTCTACACCTCTATTCATTGGCCCAGGGTGCATGACAATTGCATCTGGCTTTGCATAAGATAATTTCTTCTTGTCTAAGCCATAAAAATGATAAAATTCACGGGCAGAGGGGATTAATTGCCCATCTGTTCTCTCGTGCTGCAGGCGCAACATCATTACTACATCAGCGTCTTTTAGGCCCTTTTTCATATCTGTAAAAACTTCTGCACAGATATTTTCTATTCCCTTAGGTAAAAGGGTTTGTGGGGCGATTACTCTAGTGCGAACATTCATGGCGTTTAGCAGCATAAGGTTTGAGCGGGCAACACGAGAATGGGCAATATCACCGCATATAGCAACGGTTAGGCCATTTAGGCGTTTTTTATGGCGGCGGATAGTTAGTGCATCTAAAAGTGCTTGTGTTGGGTGTTCATGCGATCCATCTCCGGCATTTATAACTGAACAACTTACTTTTTGGCTTAAAAGCTCAACCGCTCCCGAGGCCGAATGACGCACAACAATAACATCAGGGCGCATTGCATTTAGGGTTGAGGCAGTATCAATTAATGTTTCGCCTTTGTTAAGCGATGATGTTTGAACATTCATATTCATAACAAGTGCGCCAAGTCGTTTACCGGCTATTTCAAAACTTGCTTGGGTTCTAGTTGAGTTTTCAAAAAATAGATTAATTTGAGTTTTGCCTTTTAGACTTGGAATAATATTTTGCGGAGTAAGTGAGACTTTTGCCATCTCATCAGCTCTATCAAGCAGCTCAACAATCTCAACTTGGTTGAGTTGGGAGATTGCTAAAAGATTTTTGTGATTAAATTTTTGAATAGAATTAGGTTTGTCAGTCTTTAACCTTGATGATGTTTTTAAATTCTTATTCATCTGTGTAATCCCAGCTTTCTAAGTTAAAAATGTCTAACCTAAAAATACAACTAATGCCAAGCGCATTCTTATTTATTCATAGATATGATTAAACTGCAAATTGCGTTGCTAGCCAGATTATAATTGGTAATGATATAAATGAAATTAGCACCTGTGCGCTTGATGTGGTTGCATATAATTCTGCATCACCGCCCATTGTGCGGGCAAGCACATAGCCATTTACTGCGGTTGGAACTGCGCTAGCTATTATTAGAATGACAAATGTATCTCCAGTTACACCAAAAATATATGCAAAAATTGCTGCCACAATTGGGGTTAGGAGCAGTCGAATAGAACTTGCTATAATCACCTCTTTACCAGAGGATTTCACTGCCATCCAGCTTATTCCTGCACCTAAGGCTAACAGTGAAACGCCAAGAGCCCCACGCCCCAGCAAGTCAAGCGTTGTATAGATTGGAGTGGGCAGGGCAAAATTGCTTAGGTTTAAAAAAATACCGATTGATATGCCAATAATCAAAGGGTTTTTAATGATGGTTGTAATAATCATTTTGGGTGTAGCTTTTTGCTTGCTTGCGTATTTTGCAAGAACAAAAATATTTACCACATTGATATATGGAACAATCACTACAAAAGCGATTGCAAGTACTGCCATGCCATTTGCGCCAAATAAATCATCAACAATTGCCAACGCTATAAAACCATGCCAGCGGGTTGAAGTTTGAAAAATTGTGCTAAAAGATGGGCCATTAACGTTGAGAATATTTTTGAGTGGCACTCTCAATAACCAAACAATCAATGTTATTATAAAAATAGTTGCAAATAATGCGCTGGCAAATGGGGCTAAAGCACCAAATGAAATGTCTGCATCGTTTAAAGTTGTAATAAGCAGGGCGGGAAAAAGCAGCCAAAAACACATAAGCTCAACGCCACGCCATTGCTCGTTTTTTATAACGCCAGTTTTCCTTAGGATAAAACCAAGCGCAATGAGCGTAAAAATTGGGATTAAAGAGTTAAATACAAAGAGCATTTATTTCACATTCTATTTTGTTAGTTTTCATATCAATAATTGTTTCTTGCAAGATGAAGCTAACTGTTAATTTGTCAACATTAATCTGCTTATCGCTATTGCCTTAAGTTTTAGCTATTCAAATATACGTAGTTAATACGGATTGTTGTTTAGAGTCTTAAAAATTAGATTTACCCTAGATCAACAGCGAACAATTTCATGTCAAATAATATTACAAATTCAAATCAAACTACGCCTGCTCAATCTGGTTTTGATCGTTCAGTAGATAAATTTACAAAAACCCTTGAAAATCTATTTGATAGCGCTGCCTCTGGTATTGCAAATGCAGCTAATAATTATGGCAGATTATATTCAGATCCCAATTATCGAGAAGAAGCTAGTGAAGCAGTTTCGCTTAAAATAAAAAATTTACCGCAAGAAGTTATCAATTTAGGGCAAGTTTATCAAAAAAATCCTGTTCTTCCCTCTGTTTATTTAACTTCTCACATTTTGGGATCTATTGTTGACACTAGCAAAGATATTGCCAACTTAAGTGACGAGTATCAATCTTCAATAGATAACAATACAAGTCCCGAATTTTTTGGATATTATGCTGCTATGGCAATTCCAAGGATTATTGAGAATGTATCACCTCCAGTTAGAGCTTTAAAAACAATAAAGTCAGCGAGTGTTACAAAAAAACAGGCCAATATTTCAATTAATAAATCAATTGATGAGTTGGATAAAGTGCGAAGTGATGTCAAAAATGCTGAAGAAAAATTATTATCTTTGGGCTATGAAAAGTATCGCACTCAAATAATGACCCATGACAATGGTGCAAGTACATCTAGCGATATGTTGGGGAATTTGAATAAGTCCTTAAGGGGTCTTGAAAATGAAATTGATAATAGCTCTTCGTTTAATTTTGATCAAAATAGACCTAAGGCACAAGTAAAGCAGGCTAGGGTTGATTTGCTGGATAAATCAGATCAAATTAAGCAACTTAGAAATGATGAAATTAAACCTGCAATAAGCATTTTCACATCTGCCAGTAGTGAAATAGAGCGGTTAAATGATTTAAAGCTAAAACAAAATATATTGCCTTTAGATTCTGCTGAAATAGTTAGAATTAAACAAGCAAAAACAAAAGAAATAGATGGTAAGATTAAGGCTAAACTTATTGCTATTGAAGAAGCTGTTTACGATGTAAATCTTGCAACAGGTGAAATTAAAAAAATTGAAATAAAAATCAAAAATAATGTTTTATCAGCAAAACAGCCACCCTCTAACAATTTAACAGCCATAGAAAAAGATGTGCTTTTCAATAAGCTGCACAAGAATAGTGATAATGTCGAGATATATTTTGATGATATTTCTTATGTAAAAGAGGGTTTGGTTAAAAATGGTTATGATGTTGATGGATTAAAAATTAATCAGGCTCTTGAGCAAATAGATAAAGTTAAAGCATCTCTTTATGAAGTTATGGAAAAATCAATTTCTAAAGGTTCAAGTGAACATATATTATCTAAAAACCTTGATAATAAAGTCAAGCAAGTTTTTGAGGAGGTAGATTATTCAGTGCCTATAATTCTTACTAGCTCAAGAAATATTATGGATTTTGATAAAATAATAAATAACCCAAGAACAGGGCAGTTTACAAAAGTTAACATAGAAAAGCAAAAGCAATCTGCCCTAGATTCTCTGGATCTAGCTATAAATGATGTTGTTTTTTATATGAATGATTTGAATAAATTTATTAGTAAATAAACATGGTCGCGATAGTTTTTTGCCAATAACTTAAGCTAGTTATTCCTTAGCCTATCAAGCGCACCTTGCAAAATATAACTGGCAGCTAATTTATCCACCACTTGTGCTCTTTTTGCACGAGATATATCTGCTTCAATCAATGTCTTGGTAACGGCACTTGTTGAAAGCCTTTCGTCCCAAAAGGCAATTGGCAGGCTAATTACTGCACTAAGATTGCGAGCAAAGGCTTTACTCGATTGCACCCTTGGCCCTTCGCTGCCGTCCATGTTTAGCGGTAAGCCAAGCACAAGCCCAACAATATTATTATCATCAATTATCTCAATAAGACTTTGTGCATCATTTTTAAATTTGCTTCTTTTAATTGTTAGCAAAGGAGTTGCACTATAGCGCATGCCATCACTAATCGCGATGCCAATGGTTTTACTGCCCAAGTCTAGGCCTAATAGTTTGCCTGTTAAGGGCAGGCTAGCTAGTGGGTTGTGTGATATTGTGTTTTCATTTTTTGACATATTTATTGGCTAGCAGTAGTTTGCTGTTTATTCAAACAGAATTGTTGCATTTGTTGCCAAGGCATAGTTAAAAGCATTCAAATGATTTTAATTTTGATTTAAAAGAGATTCTTATGTCAGTAGATGCAGATATTGTTAGGCGGATTGGGCATTTAGCCCGAATAAAATTAAAAGAAGAAAATTTGCAAGGCCTAGCAGGTGAGCTAAATACTATTCTTGGTTTTGTTGAGCAACTTGATGAAGTTGATGTTAGTGGTGTTGAGCCAATGACTTCGGTTATTCCCTCAACCCTAAGAGTGCGTAAGGACGAAGTTACAGATGGCGGTTATTCAGATAAAATAACCTCTAATGCGCCAATAAGCGAAGATGGTTTCTTCATGGTTCCTAAGGTGGTGGAATAAAGATATGAGTGATTTAATAAAACTTAGCCTTAAAGCTACTCGTGATGGTTTGAAAAATAAAGATTTCAGTGCTGTTGAGATTACTGATTCTTATTTGAGTGAGATTGAGAAGTCTAATTCAAAACTAAATGCTTATATAAGTGTAGAAGCTGAGCAAGCTCGTGTTATGGCAAAGGCCAGTGATGTAAAACTAGCCAAGGGGCAGGGTGGGGCGTTAGAGGGCGTGCCGCTTGGCATAAAAGACCTTTTTTCAACTAAAGGCACACATACTCAAGCAGGAAGCCACATTCTTGATGGTTTTAAGCCTGAATATGAATCATCTATCACGACTAATCTTTGGAATGATGGTGCGGTTATGCTGGGCAAGCTCAACATGGACGAGTTCGCTATGGGTTCAAGCAACGAAACTTCTTATTATGGTGCGGTGGTTAATCCGTGGCGTGCTAAGGGGAGTAATAAAGATTTAGTTCCCGGTGGCTCATCTGGTGGTTCTGCAGCGGCTGTTTCTGCTTGGCTTTGTGCAGGGGCAACGGCTACCGACACTGGTGGCTCAATTCGCCAACCTGCGGCTTTTACTGGAACTGTAGGGATTAAGCCTACTTATGGGCGTTGCTCACGCTGGGGAGTTGTGGCATTTGCCTCCTCGCTTGATCAAGCAGGGCCTATTACTCGCACAGTTGAAGATAGCGCGCTTATGCTTAATTCAATGGCGGGGTTTGATAAAAAAGATTCTACTTCGGTTGATATTTCTGTGCCAGATTTTGCCACAGCTGTTGAGAGGGGCGTAAAAGGCCTCACAATTGGTATACCAAAAGAATATCGTATGGAAGGTATGCCGCAAGAAATTGAAACACTTTGGCAACAAGGCATGGCTTGGTTAAAAGATGAGGGCGCAATAATCAAAGATATTTCGCTTCCTAATACAAAATATGCCCTGCCTGCTTATTATATTGTTGCCCCAGCTGAAGCATCATCAAACTTGGCAAGATATGATGGGGTAAAATATGGCTTAAGAGTTGCAGGTGGCTCAATTGATGAAATGTATGAAAATACTCGTGCCAAGGGTTTTGGTGCAGAAGTTCAGCGGCGTGTGTTGATTGGAACTTATGTTTTATCGGCTGGCTATTATGATGCTTATTATGTGAAAGCGCAAAAAGTGCGCACTTTGATTAAACGTGATTTTGAGCAAGTTTTTGCCGATGGAATTGATGCAATTTTAACTCCAGCAACGCCTTCAGCGGCTTTTGGGGTTAACGATCAAGAAATGAAGGAAGATCCAGTAAAAATGTATCTCAATGATATTTTTACTGTAACGGTGAATATGGCTGGTTTGCCAGCAATTGCTGTTCCTGCTGGAAAAGATGGCTCTGGCCTGCCACTTGCTTTGCAAATTATTGGCAAGCCGTTTGATGAGGAAACATTATTTGCTGCTGGGCGAGTGATTGAGCGTTCTGCAAATATTGATTTCACCCCAAAAAAATGGTGGTAAAAATGCAAAAATTGCCAAAAGATTGCAGCACAAAACAAGATGTAAGAGCCGAAATTGATCGTTTAGATCGGGTTTTAATTGAGCTTTTTGCTGAACGTCATTCTTATGTTATGCGTATGGCTGAGCTTAAAAAAGATCCGCATGAGGCATTTGATGCTGTGCGAATTGAAGCGGTTATTACTAAGGTTCGTGAGCGAGCAACTGCGCTTGGGCTTGATGACGATCAGGCCGAAATGACTTGGCGTAATTTGATTGAGTGGAATATTAATTTTGAAAAAGGCATTATTGCCGCAAGAAATAATAGCTAAATATTAAGAGAAGCAAGATAAATGAGCCTAGTTGATACACGCACGCCTGATCCCAAAAAATTTATCAAGGGGGCAACAGGTGATTGGGAAATGGTTATTGGATTAGAAATCCATGCCCAAGTTACCTCTGAATCAAAATTATTCTCTGGCTCATCTACCGAATTTGGTCAGCCGCCCAACTCAAATGTTTCATTTGTTGATGCAGCAATGCCTGGTATGCTTCCTACGATAAATGAAGAGTGTGTGCGTCAAGCGGTTCGCACTGGTTTAGGCCTGAAGGCAAAAATTAATAACCGCTCTATTTTTGATCGGAAAAATTACTTTTATCCAGATTTGCCGCAAGGTTATCAAATTTCACAGTTTAAAGACCCAATTGTTGGTGAGGGCGTTGTTAAACTTGATATGGGTAAAGATGGCGAGGTTGAAATTGGCATTGAACGGCTGCACCTTGAGCAAGATGCAGGAAAATCAATTCACGACTTGCACCCCAATATGAGTTTGATTGACCTTAATCGCTCTGGAGTGGCTTTGATGGAAATTGTTTCAAAACCTGATATTAGGTCAAGTGAAGAAGCTCGCTCATTCATTGCAAAAATCAGAACGATTTTACGCTATTTAGGCACATGTGACGGTAATATGGAACAGGGATCGCTTCGTGCCGACATCAATGTTTCTGTGCGTGCGCCGGGTGGTGAATTTGGCACACGTTGCGAGATTAAAAACGTTAATTCAATGCGCTTTGCGGTTGCTGCCATTGAATATGAGGCACGTAGGCAGATTGATATACTAGAAGATGGTGGAACAATCGATCAAGAAACTCGCTTGTTTGATTCAAAAAGTGGTAAAACCAGATCAATGCGCTCAAAAGAAGAGGCACATGATTATCGTTATTTCCCTGATCCTGATTTATTACCGCTTGAATTTGACGATGAATTTGTAGCTGAGCTTGCTAAAAACCTGCCTGAATTACCAGATGAAAAACATGATCGCTTTGTAAATGATTATAAAATTACACCTTATGATGCTTCTGTTTTAATATCATCTAGAATTAATGCAGATTTTTTTGAAAATGTAGCTAAGGGGCGTGATGGCAAACTTGCGGCTAACTGGGTAATTAATGAGTTTTTTGGTCGCCTAGCAAAAGAGGATTTAAGCGTTGCCAATTCGCCTATTAATGCCCAGCAATTAGGTTCAATTATTGACCTTATTTCAGGGGGTGATATTTCTGGTAAAATTGCTAAGGATTTATTTGAGATCGTCTGGGTTGAGGGTGGTGAACCTGCAAAAATTGTTGAAGAACGTGGCATGAAGCAGGTTAGCGATACAGGTGCTATTGAAAAGATTATTGAGGAAATTATTGCAGCAAACCCCGAGCAGGTTGCTAAAGTTAAAGAGAAGCCGCAATTAGCTGGCTGGTTTGTTGGGCAGGTAATGAAAGCCAGCCAAGGTAAGGCAAACCCACAGGCGGTGAATAAGATTTTAAAGGAAAAATTGGGACTTTAGTTTTTTTAGCTATTATATATTTCCCATTTTTGCCTTTCCTATGTGCTTTAATTTCACCCTGAGCGATATGCATCAGGCTCAAAGTGAGCGATATACATCAGCCTCATCCTGAGCTTGTCGAAGGGTGGAGCAATCGACCCCCGTCGTTCGAATAAGCTCAGGATTAGGGTTTTTTTATAGGATAGTGTTCCTAATCTCTTATTACTGGCGTTGTTTATCTTTTCGCCATCTTTTTACAAATCGACCATCGATTAAAATCAGACCCAAGAAAATACATGCCATACCTATAAAATGGCTTGGTAACAGACTTTCGTTTAACCAGATTGCGCCAAGGATAATAGCTGAAATTGGAGCGATGAAGGTTGTGATTGAGAAATTTGTTGCGCCAACTTGTGGTAAAATTTTAAACATGATTTGAAATGCGAATGTAGTCATAACTAGCCCGATTGTTAATAGAGCAAACCATGTTTGGCCTTGAGTAATCACTGGCTGACCTTCAAAAATCAATGCTGCAATTATTGCTGCAAAACTTGCACCTGTTAAGGCAAGCGTAGCCATTACGGCTGGGTTGGTTTTTGGCAATGTGCGAATGTAATTTAGTGACCAAGCGTAACAAAGTGTTGCAAAAAAAGCTAAGCTCATTGCCCATAATTGTGAAGTTCCGCCATTCTGTAGAGCAGGGATAGCTAAAATTGCTGCGCCGGCAAAACCTGCGCCAACTCCTAGGGTTTTATTCCAAGTTGCTTTTTCACCGCCAATCCAAAAGTGTGAAACAATTACGGTGGTGATTGGGGTCATGGCGTTTATGATTGAAGCAACGCCGCTTGAAAGGTGCATCTGCGCTAGTGGAAATAGAGCAAAAGGAATTGCATAGGTGATAATTCCAACCATAAAAATTTTAGCAATGAGTGAAATATCAGATGGAATGGATTGCTTTAACAACAACAAAACTACCCAAGAGCCAAGCGCACCAACACTTACTCGCCCTGCTGAAATCCAAAAAGGACCAAGCTCTTGTAATAAGATGGCGTTAAAAGGGAAGGAAAAGCCCCAAATAACCCCTAATAAAATAATCCACAACCAATTACTAATATTCATTTATGCCCTCGAATCCAAGAAACTCTGAATTAAGAAAGACTAACGCCAAAAATGAGAAAGGTCGAATTGTTATTTATGATTTATAACATCAATTATTTTGATGCCTGAGTAATTTCAGCAAAAGAGATTTCACCACTAGCAACTTGCGCCAAAGCCCATGGATAAAGATTATGCTCTGCTATTAGAACTCGCTTCTCTAATGATTCTTTTGTATCTCCATTTTGAAGTGGAACAATAATTTGACCAATATTTGGGCCATCATCCATTTGTGCCGTTACAAAATGAACGGTACAGCCATGGTTAGTTACTTGAGCTTCAATTGCTCGAGAATGGGTGTTTAGCCCTTTAAATTGTGGTAGAAGAGATGGGTGAATATTGATAATTTTTCCTTGCCATTTTTGGCAAAACTCTTTGCTTAAAAGCCTCATATATCCAGCTAAACAAATAATATCAGCATTCCAGCTCTCTAATTGTTTGCTAATTGCTTCATCAGTTGCGACTTTTCCTCCGTGTTTTTTTGAGGAAATAATTGCGGTCGCTATTCCTTGTTTTTTGGCAAATTCCAGCCCTTTTGCATCGGTTTTGTTAGAAATTACCCCGACGATTATTGCTGGATATTCAGGCTCGTTTGCTGACCTAATCAATTTTTCCATATTGGAGCCACGGCCAGAGATGAATATAGCAACTCTCTTTTTGCCTGCTTTTTTGCTCATATGGAAAGCTCTCCCTCAAAAATTACCGGCTCGGCTGCCTTCTCAATTAAAGAGCCTACTAAATAAGCATTTTCGCTCTCACTGTTGAAATGTTTGATTGTTGCGTCAACATCTTCTTGTGGAACAACCAAAAGCATGCCTATTCCGCAATTAAAAGTACGTAACATTTCACTCTCAATTATACCGCCTGTTTTTGCTAGCCAGCTAAAAACTGGCTG
The DNA here is from genome assembly GCA_027066315.1 of Hyphomicrobiales bacterium. Classification (GTDB taxonomy): domain Bacteria; phylum Pseudomonadota; class Alphaproteobacteria; order Rhizobiales; family Devosiaceae; genus S141-66. The sequence continues at coordinate 12,546 of JAMONZ010000036.1, read as the reverse complement.
GCTGTCGATGGCATTGAGATCAATCTTGGCACTTAAATTGTTTGGAAGGACACGAGGAATATTTTCGCTAAATCCTCCACCTGTAATGTGAGCCAGTGCCTTTATTTCTAAGTTATTTTTAAGTGCTGATAAAATTGATTTTACATATATTTTTGTTGGAGTTAGCAGGTTTTGTGCAAGTGTTTCCTCAGTGCTGAACGGGGCTTTATCTTGCCAATCTAATCCACTCACCTCAACAATTTTTCTAATCAATGAATAGCCATTCGAGTGTGGTCCAGAAGAAGCAAGGGCAATCATGGCATCACCTGACTTTAATTCAGAGCTAGGGAGTAAAGATCCACGCTCTGCCGCCCCAACACAAAAGCCTGCTAGGTCATAATCATCACCATGATACATGCTAGGCATTTCAGCAGTTTCGCCACCAATTAGGGCGCAATTTGCTTGTTTGCAACCGCTCGCTATGCCTTTAATTATTTGTGTGGCTATTTCCACGTCCAATTTTCCTGTGGCAAAATAATCAAGGAAGAATAATGGCTCAGCACCTTGGACAATAATGTCATTTACACACATGGCCACAAGGTCAATGCCGATTGTGTCATGAATACCTGTTTCAATGGCTATGCGTAATTTTGTGCCAACACCATCATTTGCCGCTACTAAAATTGGGTCTTTAAAACCTGCTGATTTCAAATCAAACAAGCCACCAAAGCCTCCAATTTCTCCGTCTGCACCTGAGCGTCTAGTAGATTTAACTAAGGGTTTGATATGTTCAACTAATTGATTACCAGCATCAATATCAACACCTGCTTGCTTGTAGGATAATGAATTTGTTTTGCTTTGTTCTTCGTTTGAATTATTTTTTTTGCTCATAGCTCAATTTATCTGGTTAGCTGTTGGTTGTTCTGCTAAAATGCTGATAACTGTAATTTGACTAACAGGCAAGGAAAGCATTTAATGACACTGCAAAATCATGTTAAAACTTGGGTAATATTTTTTATTATTACAATTATAATATTATGGTTCTTTAAAGGAATATTGTTACCATTTGTTGTTGGCATGGCTATGGCCTATTTGCTTGATCCTCTTGCCGATGCGCTTGAGAGGCTCAAATTTAACCGCTTTATGGCTACTTTTACTGTTTTAGCTATAATGATGATTGCTTTTGTTGGTGGAGCATTTTTGATCGTTCCACTGGTGGTAAAGCAAATTGCTGGCCTAGTTGAGCTTTTGCCTTCTTATATTGCAAAGTTACAAGAGCTTGCAAATCAATGGATGCCAGAAGTTTATTCTTATGTAGGGGAGGAGAGAATTGTTCAGCTTGAAGAGGGAGCAGCAAATTTCCTTGGGCAGGGTCTTGGATTTGCAACAAAATTTGCCTCGTCAATTATGCAAAGCGGGTTAGCAGTATTAAATGGTTTTGGCTTGTTGGTTGTTACACCAGTTGTTACATTTTATATGTTGCTTGACTGGGATAGAATGATCGCAAAGGCAGACACTCTTTTGCCTAGAAAACATAGAAAAGAAATTAAGTTAGTTCTTAAAGATATTGATAATGCTATGAGTGGGGTTATTCGGGGGCAATCAAGTGTTGTCGCTATTCTTAGTGTTTTCTATGCGGCTTCGCTTAGTATAGCTGGGCTAAATTTTGGCCTTGCTATTGGTTTAATATCTGGCTTGCTTAGTTTTATTCCATATGTTGGTTTTTCAATTGGTTTAGTGCTTTCTGTTGGCGTTGCTTTGGTTCAGTTTTGGCCAGACTGGATTATGATTGTTACTATTATTATGATTTTTATGGTTGGGCAGTTCTTAGAGGGGAATGTTCTTTATCCTAAATTGGTTGGAGCAAGCATAAATATTCACCCTGTTTGGCTGATGTTTGCTTTGTTTGCCTGCGGCCTGATATTTGGATTTGTTGGCCTGTTACTAGCTGTTCCATTAGTTGCTATTTCAGGGGTTTTAATTCGTTTTGGGCTTGAAAAATATAAAACCAGCACTCTTTACCTTGGAGAAAAGGAGGTTAAAGTTGGAGCAAGAGCCAAAAAGAAAAAATAAGCTAAATAAAGAGCAGTATATATTTGATCTTGGTCATATTACTTCGCACTCGATTGATGATTATATTGTTAGTGATGCTAATATCCTAGCTTTTGAGCATATAATTTCGTTTCCAAATTGGCGTACACCAATGACCTTATTATTAGGTCCGCCAAAATCTGGAAAGTCACATTTAGCTCGAATTTGGCAAGAGATAAGTAAGGCGTATATAGTCAATAATGATATGCTCAAAGAGATAACTAAGCAGGGGGGAGTTTACCCTGTTTTGATTGATAATATTGATAAAGATAATTTTAGTGAAAATAATTTGTTTCATTTTTTAAATCAATCAATTCGCGATCAAAGGCCGCTATTGATGAGTGCGACTAAACCAATTGCTTCATGGCCGTATAAAACTGCAGATCTGCTATCTCGTGCGCGACTTGCTACAAGTTTTTTTGTTGCAGCTCCAGATGATGTGCAGCTTAGTCAAATGTTTGCAAAACTTTTTGATGATAGACAAATTGCCGTAGAGCCAAAAATAATTAGTTATTTAATTTCACGCATGGAACGCTCTAGCGAAGAGGCAGTCTTGCTTGTTGACCTTATGGATAGGATTGCTCTCACCAAAAGCAAGCCAATTACTAAAGCGGTGGCATTAGAAGCATTAGACATCAGAGAAATGGAAAAAAAGATTGGGGTTTAAGCAAGAAAAAAAAGCCCAAGGTCGCATTAAAGGTAAAACACCTGTTGCAGTCCTTGATATTGGCTCAAACTCAATTCGCATGGTGATTTACGAGCATCATAGTCGTGCTTTAACTCCACTATATAATGAGAAGTCTGCATGTGCTTTGGGGCAGGGGGTTGCAGCTAGCGGGTTGCTCAATTTTGAGAATATGCAAAAAGCATTTAAGTCAATGCGCCGGTTTGCTCTTGTTATAAAGTTGATGAAGGTTGAAGAGGTCTATTGTGTTGCTACTTCTGCAGTACGTGAGGCAAAAAATGGTGGTGAATTTGCTAATCAAATTGAGCAAATAACTGGTGTTAGAGTGCAGATATTAAGTGGTGAAGATGAAGCCTATTTTGCAGCTTTGGGTGCTTATGCAGGGATTGTGAACTGCAATGAACAAAATTTAATCGTTGGTGATCTTGGGGGCGGTTCACTTGAATTAGCCTCACTTGAGAATGACGATGTTAGTGCATGTAAGAGTTTTGAGCTTGGAGTTATTCGCTTGGCTGAAAAAAGCGGTTATTGCTTAAAAACTGCCACAAATTTAGCAAGAGAAACAATAAAACCTTATCTTAGTAATTTCGCAAAAGCCGATGCTTTTTGTGCGATTGGTGGCTCGTGGAGAGCATTGGCAAAATTACACCAAATGCAAAATGAATACCCACTTCATATGATACAAAATTATGAAGTTGATGCAAAAAACATGATTGAATTTTGCCTCGATATTATAAAGCAATATATTGCAAGTAATAGTTTTTTTGGTTGGGAAAGTGTTAATAATAATAGGCGGGAGTTGTTACCTTTTGGGGCAATTGTTCTTGTGCAAATATTAATTGATGGTAATTTTGAAAGTGTAGTTTTCTCAACATTAGGTGTAAGAGAGGGTTATTTATATTCTTTATTAGACAAAAAAGAGCAGCAAATTGACCCGTTAATTCAGCTATGCCAAGAGCTGGCAATCTTGCGTTCAAGATCGCCAACACATGCAAATGAATTAATAGATTTTACGCAGAATTTCTTTGATAGATATTATAAAAAAGAAACAAAACATCAAATTCGCCTTAGAAAATCTGCTTGCCTATTAGCAGATATAGCTTGGCGTGGTCACCCAGATTATCGTGGGTCTCAGGCGGTAGATCTTGTAGCTTATGGGGCGTTGGTTGGCATTAATCATGCTGATAGGGTGTTCATTTCATACGTGTTAATGACTAGATATATGGGGTTGAAGCATAATGATATTGATGGCGAATTGTTATTGCTATGTGGACAGGAAATGATAGAAAAAGCAAAATTACTAGGTGCATTGTTAAGAGTTGCATTTCCTCTTTCTGCAAGTATGAGTGGGGTTTTGCCGCAAATTAATTTCTTGATAAAAGAAGAAGAATTGCAATTAATTCTACCGCCTGAGTTGGCATTTTTAGATGGGAGTAGGTTAAAAAGCCGTCTTTCTCAACTAGCTAAAATTGCAAATTTTACTTCTCATCTTGTGGTGGTTGAGTAAAAGGAATTTCTACAATTCCTTTTGAAGTTGCACCAAGTCCGATTGTGCCATTTTTTATTGCTAATGCTTTTTCCCCAAAGACTTTTCTTCGCCAGCCTTTTAGTGCTGGCACATCAGCATTATCATCTAAAACAATTTCATCTATGTCGCTCGAGCTTGCTAGTATTTTTGGGGCAACTCCTTCTCGCTCACATACTGCTTTTAACAAAACTCTAAGCAGATCGCCTACCGGACCTTTTGGTGAAGGGCCATTCTTTCTTTTTGGTAATTTTGGCAATTGATCGTTATCTAATTGTTCAACTTGTTTTATTAGTTTTATTATTTCGCTTGATGCGCTTGAGCGTGAAAAACCACGTGGGACTGCTCTTAATTTATCAAAACGCTCAGACCTAATTGGGCGCTGTACTGCTAACTCTAATATAGCATCGTCTTTTAATACTCGTCCTCTTGGTATGTTTTTATCTTGGGCTCGTTGTTCTCGCCATTGCGCTAGTAGTTTCATTGCCGCAAAGTCACGGGGGCGATTTACCTTCATTCGCATGCGTTTCCAAGCATTTTCTGGCTGAATTACATAGGTGTCTATATTTGTGAGTATTTGGTTTTCATCTTCTACCCATGACGAGCGATCATTCTCTTGGATTTTTTTAGTTAGATGTGAGTAAATATCTCTTAAATGAGTAACATCGGCTAATGCGTAGTTTAATTGTTTGGCAGACAATGGCCTTGCAGACCAATCAGTAAAACGAGAGCTTTTGTCTATTTGTTCACCCACAATCGAGCGAACTAAATTATCATATGAAATACTATCACCAAAACCGCAGACGCTGGCAGCAATTTGTGTGTCAAATGTAGAAATTGGAACATTGCCTGTAAGTTTAACAAATATTTCTATGTCTTGCCTTGCAGCATGAAAAACTTTTACAATGTTTTTATCAGCCAAAAGGTCAAAAAATGGAGTTAAATCTAGGCCATTTGCAAGAGGATCGATAATTACCGCTCGCTCGCTTGTTGCTGCTTGAATAAGGCATAATATCGGCCAATAGGTAGATTCTCGCAAAAATTCTGTATCAACAGTTATAAAATCAAATTCTTTTGCATGCGAACAATAATTTTCTAACTCACTGGTTTTTGTAATTATTTCCATCAAGATTTCGCTTTTTATTAATTCAAGTTAATCTGATAGCAGGTCTTTATGATTCTTGCCAGTGTCGTACAAGTGATATTTGACTTGAATTATTTATAAATACATGACAAATCAGCGTTTAAATGCGTTTTGTGCGCTAGATCTAATTTTTAAGGCAATTTCTATAATGCATATTTATCGTTCACATGATTGTTCTCAATTAAGCTCATCAAATGTTGGTCAAACAGTTCGCCTAAGTGGCTGGGTGCATCGAATTAGAGATCATGGTGGTTTATTATTCATTGATTTAAGAGATCATTATGGCATGACACAATGTGTCATTGATCCTGATTCTGATGCTTTTGCTTTGGCAGAAACTATCCGCTCTGAGTGGGTTATTAGAGTTGATGGCGAAGTGAAGGCTCGTGATGGAGCTGCTGTGAATAAGAGCCTTGCAACTGGCGAAATTGAGATTTTTATTCGGGAAATTGAAATTTTGGGTGAAGCAAAAGAATTGCCTATGCCTGTTTTTGGAGAGCAAGAATATCCAGAAGATACTCGTCTTCGTTATCGCTTTCTTGATCTAAGACGTGAGCGCATTCATAATAACATTATCAAACGATCTCAAATTATCGCTTCGATTCGCAACCGCATGACAAGCCAAGGATTTACTGAATTTCAAACGCCAATCCTAACGGCATCTTCGCCAGAGGGAGCAAGGGATTTTCTTGTCCCATCACGCATGCACCCTGGTAAATTTTATGCTCTGCCACAAGCCCCGCAACAGTTTAAACAGCTAATAATGATGTCTGGCTTTGATAAATATTTTCAAATTGCTCCATGTTTTCGTGATGAAGATGCGCGTGCCGATAGATCTCCGGGGGAGTTTTATCAATTTGATATTGAGATGAGTTTTGTAACCCAAGAAGATATTTTTCAATCGATTGAGCCAATCTTGCGTGGTTTGTTTGAGGAATTTGCTGATGGCAAATCTGTAACTCAAGAGTTTCCTCGAATTCCTTATGCGCAAGCCATGACTAAATATGGCACAGATAAACCAGATTTGCGTAATCCAATTGAAATGGAAGACGTAAGTGAACATTTTGCGGGTTCTGGCTTTAAGATTTTTTCAGGCATGCTAGAAAATGATCCAAATGTACAAATTTGGGCAATTCCTGCACCAAAAGGTGGCTCTCGTGCTTTTTGTGACCGTATGAATTCATGGGCGCAAAAACAAGGGCAACCCGGATTAGGCTATATATTTTGGCGTGATGGTGAAGAGGGTGGAGCTGGACCTTTAGCTAAGAATATTGGCGTTGAGAGAACTGATGCTATTAAAGCTCAGCTTGGATTAGAGGCGGGGGACGCATGTTTCTTTGTTGCTGGCATTCCTAAAAAATTCGTTGATTTTGCAGGAGCAGCAAGAACTCATATTGGCACTTCACTTAAGTTGATTGATGAAGATCGATTTGATTTTTGTTGGATTGTTGACTTTCCAATGTTTGAATATAACGAAGATGAAAAAAGAGTCGACTTTTCACATAATCCTTTTTCAATGCCTCAAGGTGAAATGGAAGCATTAGAAAACCAAGATCCACTAACTATTAATGCTTGGCAATATGACATTGTTTGTAATGGTCTTGAGTTGTCATCTGGTGCAATTAGAAATCATCGTCCTGACATTATGAAAAAGGCGTTTGAAATTGCAGGTTATGATGAAGCTGTTTTGAAGGATAAGTTTGGTGGTATGTATAGTGCGCTACAATATGGCGCACCTCCGCATGGTGGCATTGCCCCTGGAATTGATCGTATAGTTATGATGCTTTGTGGTGAGCAAAATCTTCGTGAGGTTGTTATGTTCCCAATGAACCAACAGGCAGAGGATTTGCTTATGTCTGCACCATCAGATGTTAGTGCTAAACAATTACGTGAATTACATTTACGCCTAAATTTAGATGAGAAAGAATAGGTTAATTATTGCCTAGCTTTTTTAAAAGTTAATGTTGCCTTAAGCCATGAGTGCTACTTGTTTAAGGTATATAATTTTTTTAAGGGTATGGGATATATGCAATCTAATTTTTCAAAAATGCTGTTGCTTTTTGGAGTGGTAATTTCTTTTATTCCTCTTTTGGTTGCTAACAGCTTATTGAATAGTTATTTGCATAGGCATGTAAGTGAGAAATTCCACGCTAGCTCTGAAGCTGTTTTATATCAAAATCAGCTAGCGGTTTCTAGCTCTGTAACCTCATTAGAAAAAGTCCTAAAAAATAGCCCTTCGTTATGTACTACTACTTTTCAAAAAAACGTTCAAAATCAATTGCAGGTAAATGAAAATTTAATTCAGATAGTTGTTGAAAATAAAGATGGTGTTCAATATTGCAACGGCCATGCAGGGGTAATTAAATATTCTTTTTTGTCAGAAATATTGCCAATTCCCAATCAGCTTGAAACAATAAGCATCGTTCAGTTAGAAAATCATGATAGAGCAAGTTATAAAATCACCAAAGCAATAGGATCAAACAGAACTATTTCTGCCTTTGTTTATGTTAAAACTGATTTAACGGGTTTAATTCCAAATTACCTCTTAGATGATATTTCTTTAAAGCTAAAATTAACAAACGACATTACTGTATTTTCCAATGGAGTAGCTTATAGCGATGAGGTTATGAGTGATAGCTCAGCTATGATTGTTACTAATGCTGTAGCTCAATCCTTGCCAATTTCTACTCAATTGGCTTTGCCATATAATAAAGTTAGTGCGTCGTTTTTATGGATTTTCATTCTTTTAACAGTATTGTTTGCTCTTATTGGTGGATTGATTTTATTACTTGTTTTTAAGTTTTTACGCCAAGCAGACCTACCTGCCATTGATCTTGAGCGAGCTGTAGCTCAGGGAGAGTTCGTTCCTTATTACCAACCTCTTGTCAATATTAAAACTGGCAAACTAGTTGGTTGTGAGGCGTTGATGCGTTGGAAAAAAAGAAATGGTGAAGTCATTGCCCCTGGTATGTTTATTGATTATGCAGAATCATCAGGCATTGCCTTTCCTATGACTATTGGACTTATGAAAAAGGTTGTAACAGACCTTGAAGCACTTTGTATTAAGCAACCTGATTTAAAAATTGGTATAAATCTTTTTGAAGGTCACTTTAGAGATACTACTATTGTAGACGATGTTAGGGCTATTTTTGAGCATAGTGATATAAATTACTCTCAATTGGTTTTTGAAATTACTGAAAGACGGCCGCTAAAAAATCAATTAGCAGTTGATGGAGTTATTGGGGGGTTGCAAGCCTTGGGTTGTAAAATCGCAATGGACGATGCAGGCACTGGCCATTCTAATCTTGCATATATGCAAACTTTAAATGTTGACATAATTAAAATTGATAAGGTTTTTGTTGATATGATTAGGGAGGGAGTAAGCAATGTTCCTATCCTTGACGGCTTGATTGCTATTGCGCAAGATCTTGGAGCTGGGATTGTTGCAGAGGGGGTTGAAGAGCAAGAGCAGATTGATTATTTGCGTGAGCATGGCGTTTATGAAGTGCAGGGATTTTTATTTTCACCTGCAATTAAACCTGAAGATTTTATTGAGTTAGCAAATAAAATGAATATGCCAGCAACCCAGAAGAAAACAGCCCCCTTAAGTATTGTAAAAGCCGCTTAATCAAGTTTTCCCACAGTTTGCATTATAGATTGCTTTCATTTCTTCCTTTTTAATGTCATTAAGAGATGAGCAAACAAGGAATGAAAATGTCAAAAAATAGCGAAGAAAAACAAGAAGCATTGCGCCAAGCTGCGCTTCACTTTCACCAATATCCAAAACCAGGTAAAATTGAAATTGCACCGATAAAGCCTTTGGGTAATCAGCGAGATCTTGCGCTTGCCTATTCTCCTGGTGTTGCTGCGCCTTGTGAAGAAATTGCAAAAGATCCAGATACTGCCTCTCTTTACACCTCTAGGGCTAATCTGGTTGCTGTTATTTCAAACGGAACGGCAGTTTTAGGGCTTGGGGCAATTGGCGCATTAGCTTCAAAACCTGTGATGGAGGGGAAAGCTGTCCTCTTTAAAAAGTTTGCAGGCATTGATGCAATGGATATTGAGGTTGATGAACTTGATCCTAAAAAATTCATTGATATTGTTCGCCCGCTTGAGCCAACTTTTGGTGGAATTAACCTAGAGGATATTAAAGCTCCTGATTGTTTTGAAATAGAAGAAACCCTCAAACAGCAGATGAACATTCCTGTTTTTCATGACGATCAGCATGGCACCGCTATCATTGTGGCGGCGGCTGTTTTAAATGGTTTGCGCCTAGCAAATAAAAAAATACAAGATGTAAAAATCTGCACTTCAGGGGCAGGGGCTGCTGCTATTGCCTGCCTTAATCTATTGATGAACCTTGGTGCTAAACGAAAAAATATTTGGGTGGCTGATCGTGAGGGTCTGGTGACGACTACACGCAAGGGGCATCATGACAAATGGCGTGATGCTTTTGCCCAAGAAACAGATGCAACTAGTCTTGCACAGGTTTTACCGGGTGCTGATATATTCATTGGTCTAAGTGCGGCAGGTGTTTTGAAACCTGAAATGCTTAAAGGCATGGCTAAAAACCCATTGATCATGGCATTAGCCAACCCAACCCCTGAAATTATGCCCGAATTAGCTAAAGAGGTTCAGCCACAAGCCATGATCTGTACTGGTCGTTCGGATTATCCAAATCAGGTGAATAATGTTTTGTGTTTCCCATTTTTATTTCGTGGAGCATTAGATGTTGGTGCAACATGCATTAATGAAGAGATGAAAATGGCAGCAGTGAAGGCTATTGCTGACCTAGCGCATGAACCTGCACTTGAAGCATCAACAACAAATGTTGGCTCTACTTTTGGCCCTGAATATTTAATTCCAAATCCATTCGATCAGCGTCTTATCCTAAGAATTGCGCCAGCTGTTGCAAAAGCTGCAATGGATAGTGGTGTTGCACGCCGCCCAATTGAAGATTTTGAGGCTTATCAAAATAGCCTTAACAGATTTGTTTTTCGCTCTGGTATGGTGATGAAACCAATCATTGATAAAATTCAAGGCAAAGGTAAGAAAATTGTCTTTAGTGATGGTGAAGATGAGCGTGTGCTTCGTGCGACGCAGGTTCTTTTAGAAGACGATCTGGTTTCTCCTATTCTTATTGGCCGCCCAAAAATTATTGAAAGTCAAATTGAAAAATTTGGTTTGACATTACGACCTGACAAAGACTTTGAGGTAATTAATCCAGAAGGTGATAGCCGCTATCGTGAATATGTTGATTTATTTTATTCATTAGCATGCAGAAGTGGTGTTTCTCCTGATACTGCACGAACAATTGTTCGTACAAACACAACGGCTATTGCTGCCTTGGCAGTTAAACGAGGTGATGCAGATGGTATGATTTGTGGCCTGCAAGGGCGATATATCAAGCATGTTCGAGATATTAAATCTATTATTGGTATGCGAGAAAATGTTGAAGATGTTTCTGCCCTTTCAATGCTTATTATGCGAAAAGGTGTGTTTTTCTTGGCTGATACTCACGTAACGATTGATCCAAGTGTTGATGAAATTGTTGATATTACACTTGAGGCAAGGGATCACCTTAAAAGATTTAACATAGAAGCAAAAGCTGCACTTTTAAGCTATTCGAATTTTGGCTCAAGAGATGGAGATACATCATATAAAATGCGTGATGTTTATAAAGCCCTTAGAGAGAAAGAGCCTGACTTGATTGTTGAGGGTGAAATGCAGGGTGATATTGCGCTTAGCCAAGCTCTTCGTGAGCGTTTTATTACTGATCCTGTTCTTAAAGGTGAAGCTAACCTTTTGGTTTTTCCAAATTTAGAATCAGCTAATCTTTCGATGACTTTACTCAAAGAAATGAATAATGCGCTGTTAGTTGGTCCAATACTTATGGGTACTTGTAAGCCTGCTCACATTATTTTGCCTTCTGCAACCTCTCGTGGGGTTGTAAATGCCGCTGCAATTGCTGCAAGTCAGGCAGTTGCTGAATAAAAGTTTGAAATGAAGAGCCTCAATAAAATGAGGCTTTTCATTTATATCTCTCTCTATTGAAAGGCAGTTTCAGCGAATGAGCGTAATTTGCGTGAGTGAAGACGCTCTGACGGCTGATCTCGTAATATTTCCATAGCCCTTAAGCCTATCAATAGATGCCGATTTATTTGAGTTGAATAAAAATCAGATGCCATTCCGGGAAGTTTTATTTCTCCATGCAAAGGTTTGTCTGATACACACAAAAGCGTGCCATAGGGTACACGGAAACGAAAGCCATTTGCGGCGATTGTTGCGCTTTCCATATCAAGTGCAATTGCTCTTGATTGACTTAGGCGTTGGGTGATTTCTTTTTGATCTCGTAGTTCCCAATTTCTATTATCAAAAGTTGCTACAGTTCCTGTACGCATAACTTTTTTCATTTCCATGCCCTCAAGCTGTGTAATTTCAGCTACAGCCTCCTCAAGCGCAACTTGCACCTCGGCTAGAGCTGGGATAGGTACAGAAAGCGGTAGATCAGCATCTAAAATATGATCTTCACGAACATAGGCATGCGCTAGTACATAATCGCCAAGTTCTTGGCTAGATCTAAGGCCTGCACAATGTCCAAGCATGAGCCAAGCATGGGGTCGAAGCACTGCGATATGATCGGTGATAGTTTTGGCATTTGATGGGCCTACACCAATATTGACCATGGTTATGCCACGTCTTTTACCTGTGGTTAAATGATAGGCAGGCATTTGTGGGTTACGGGGTGGTTTTTTACCGCTTGTTGCGCCACCAAGCCGCTTATTCATGGTTATGACATTCCCTGGTTCAACAAAACTATCATAATCTTCATGCCCATTTGCCATATATTCTTTTGCTAAACGGGTGAATTCATCAATGTAAAAGGCATAATTTGTGAAAATTACAAAATTTTGAAAATGGCTTGGAGCGGTTGCGCTGTAATGAGCAAGGCGATGTAGTGAATAATCAATTCTTGGTGCAGTGAATGCTGCTAAAGGATATGGATCGCCATCTTTGGTGATATGAGTGCCATTTGCAATCTCATCATCTGTATTGCCAAGGTCTGGTACATCAAAAAGATCACGCAAAGATCGTTTAATGTCTTTAATTGCAGAAGTATCA
>JAMONZ010000035.1 GCA_027066315.1 Hyphomicrobiales bacterium | reverse complement strand
TGTGGTGATTGATGGATCGCAAGGATCTGTTCACTCGAGTGTAGATGTGCAGGATTTGGAAGCTGATTTTTATATTATGACTGGACATAAACTCTATGGGCCAACTGGCATTGGAGTTTTATATGGACGCTATGACTTGTTAGAAAATATGCGCCCATACCAAGGTGGCGGAGAGATGATTGATGAAGTAACTCTTGATGGAGTTAGCTATAATGCTCCCCCACAACGTTTTGAAGCAGGCACACCGCCAATTGTGCAAGCAATTGGCTTGGGAGCTGCACTTGAGTATATTAATGCCTTGGGGCGAGATAATATTGCAGCACATGAGAAGAAAATTGGTGATTATGCCGCCCAAAAACTTAAAGAAATCAACTCATTACGAGTGATTGGAGAATCAAAAGATAAAGGCGCAATTTTTTCATTTGAAATGGAGGGAGCGCATGCACATGACGTTTCAACCATTCTTGATCGTTATGGAATAGCAGTTCGTGCTGGCACGCATTGTGCGCAACCTTTATTAAAAAGATTTGGAATTAGCTCTACATGTAGAGCCTCATTTGGCCTATATAATGGCAAAGATGATGTTGATGCCTTGGTTGAGGGATTAAAAAAAGCAAAAAGTTTTTTAAGTTAAATAGGATATTATTATGGACAGGCATAAAGACGCAGATGAAATAGAGAATGAAACCTCACCAAATGAGGCGGAACTAGTAAAGCCAACAGCTTCGAGCATTTCTGATGAGGAGATTGAGCGCATTACTACAGATGTAATTGCGGCAATTAAAACGGTTTATGATCCAGAAATACCAGTTGATATTTATGAATTAGGGCTTATCTACAAAATTGAACTTGATGATGATAAAAAGCTAATCATCGACATGACATTAACAGCTCCGGGTTGTCCAGTTGCAGGTGAAATGCCGATTTGGGTTGAAAATGCAGTTGTTTCGGTTGATGGTGTTATGGGTGCTGAGGTGAAAATGGTGTTTGATCCACCTTGGAGCGTTGATAGAATGAGCGAAGAGGCACAAGTTGCACTAAACTTGTGGTAAAAAATGGCTTTTGAAATAATCACAATCACCAAAGCAGCTGCAAATCGAATAAATGAGATTATTGCAGCCGATGAAGGCGGAGCTATTGGTGTGCGTATTGGGATAAAAGACGCAGGATGCGTTGGGGTTTCCTACACAATTGATAAGGTTCAAACGCCAATTAAGGGTGATGACCACATAAGCTCTCACGGGGTCGAGGTCTATATCAACCCAACAGCAACTATGTATATTCTTGGAACTCAAATGGACTTTACAACAAGCAAGATGTCGTCAGGTTTTACGTTTAAAAATCCAAACCAAAGTGATGAATGTGGGTGTGGGCAAAGCGTGCAGTTAAAAGCCGTAGATTTAGAAGAATTAGCAAAAGCACGCTCAAGCTAAACTATTTTTATGCGGCGTATTTTTTAAAAATATTACTATTCTCATCAACAACCTGATTGCGCCCAGCGTGTTTGGCAGCATAAAGAGCCATGTCTGCTCTCTCAATAAGCGTTTCAGCATTATCACCAGTTTTAAAGCTGGCAACACCAATCGAAATCGTGATGCGCCCCAGATCTTCATCGGTAGATCGTTTGTGCAATTTTCTGCTTTCAACTGCTAATCGAAGTTTATTTGCAACTTTAACACTGTCTTTTAGTTTGGACTCTGGCAAGATAACTGCAAACTCTTCACCACCATAACGTGCAGTTAAGTCTGTATCTCGCACGCCTGCACTCAACGTTGCAGCAACTAATCGCAACACTTGATCGCCTGTTTGGTGGCCATGATTATCGTTGAATAATTTAAACTTATCTATATCAATCATTAATAGTGAAAGCGGCTCTTTACTATCAATAGCGTGAGCAATAGATGCTTTTATAGATGAATCAAATGATTTTCGGTTGTTGATTTTTGTAAGCGGATCAAGCATTGCATCACGGCGCACATCGTCAATTTTTGATTTTAGTGACGTTACATCATCTTTTGCTGATGCAAGTTTTTTTTCTAACTTAATATTAGCACTCTGAATCTCCTTGGTTTTATCAATAATTGTTTTGACAAAAGCATCAAGGCTTTTTTTATCAGAAGAAGATCCAAAACCAGAAATAGCTGTTTTTAGTAAGTCTGAATAATCATCAGCATTAGAAATAGCACCATTAATAGAAGCATTAACGGAGTTTATTTGCTCAGACATGTTATTTGCTACGCGAGCTAGTTTTTCTTCTACGTCATTTGGGTTCAAAAACTCATCATATAAAGCCTCAACAACTTCAGCACTAGGGTTGTCACCCTTTGCAAAAATAACATTAAGTTTCTCGTTTAGAGCAGGGTGAGTTCCACAAGTATAAGTATAAAAAAGCTCATAAAACTTTGGATAAGGAGGAATACTTCCCCTCTCATGAAGTTTAATTGCATTTTTACTATACTTTAGAGCTAACTCATATTTGCTATTTTTCACGATGATTATTCTTTGTTCCCAGTTAAGTCCTGACAGGAGCATAATCAATAAAGTTTAACCATTGCTTGATAATAGGAAATTTATTTCTCAATTTTTACGGGTTTAGCAGCTGATTGTAACAAAAAAGCAGGTGTCGGGCCAAAATTACCGAAAGGAGAGCTTTTAGAGGCGGCATTATTGTTAATTACTGCTGCTTTCTTGTGCTTTGGCTTGTTGCTAGCCTCATGCTTCTTGTGGTCACTAGCCTCATTTTTTTGATTATTGTGTTTTGGAGTTGGTTTTTTAGCCTGCTTAGCTTTTGGGATATTATCAGATGTCTCGGCGATATTTTTTTCTTTATTATTTGCCCATTCAATCTTTTTAACTATTAAAGTTTCAATTGCCTCAAGATATTTAGTATCGGCAGGGGTGACAAGAGAAAATGCTTTTCCGCTTCTTCCGGCTCTGCCTGTGCGGCCAATGCGATGCACATAATCTTCAGCATGAATAGGAATGTCATAATTAAACACATGGCTAACATTAGGAATATCAAGCCCTCTAGCTGCAACATCACTAGCAATGAGAATTTTTAAATCCCCATTTTTAAACTTAGCCAACGTGTCCATGCGTGATTTTTGATCCATGTCACCATGCAATGCACCAGCATTAAATTTATGACGTGTCATAGAGCGCAATAATGTCGCAACATCACGCTTTCTATTACAAAAGATAATCGCATTATTCAAATCAGCTTCGCTATTAATTTGATCTCTAAGTATGCTACGCTTTTCAGCAGGTTTTGAGCCAGCTTTAAGAAGTCTTTGCTCAATAGTTTGTGCAGTTAGGTTTTTCTTAGCAGTTTCAACCTTTTGCGGGTTTTTTAAGAATCTGCTTGTTAGCTTAGAAATTTCGTTAGACATAGTAGCTGAAAAGAATAAAGTTTGCCTGCGAGGAGGTAGTAAAGAACAAATGCGCTCAATATCAGGAATGAAACCCATGTCAAGCATGCGGTCAGCTTCATCGATGACTAAAATTTCAACGCCATTCATCAATAATTTCCCACGCTCAAAATGATCGAGCAATCGACCAGGGGTGGCAATTAGGACATCAGCACCCTTATCTAATATCTTATTTTGATCGCCAAATGAAACGCCACCAATTAGCAAAGCAACATTTAGCTTGTGATTAATGCCGTATTTTTCAAAGTTCTCATGCACCTGAGCCGCTAATTCACGGGTTGGCTCTAAGATTAATGTGCGAGGCATACGAGCCCTTGCTCGCCCTTTTTCTAAAAGCGTAAGCATAGGCAAAACAAATGATGCTGTCTTGCCAGTGCCAGTTTGCGCTATGCCAATCACGTCACTTTTTTGAAGTACGTGGGGGATTGCTTGTTCTTGAATTTCGGTAGGCTCGGTATATCCAGCTGCATTAACAGCCTGAACTACTTTTGCACTTAAACCAAGTTTAGAAAAATTTTCACTCAAATTATCTGCTCAAAATTATTAAAATTATAGCTTTTGCCAATGATTGACTAAGTATTGAGCGAAACATAACGCTCAAAAGTATTAAGTCAACAACCAACTTAATCTTTTGTTAACGCAAGGTTTAGCCTTGGCAGTTTTTAAAAATATTTACACATCTAAATCTGTAGCAAATTGAGCATTATCTTGGATAAATTCAAAGCGAGCCTCTGGTTTGTTTCCCATTAGCCGTTCAACACAAGTGCTAGTAGATAAACGATCATCAAGAATATTTATTTGCAACATATTGCGCGTTTTTGGGTTCATAGTCGTTTCTTTAAGGTGTTTGAAAGGCATTTCTCCAAGTCCTTTAAATCGTGTTACTTCAACTTTTCCACGGCCTGAAAATTCTTCTCTCATCAAACGATCTTTGTCCTCGTCATCCATTGCATAAAGTGTTTTTGCACCTTGTGTAATGCGAAAAAGCGGTGGCATTCCTAAATATAAATGGCCATTGTCGATTAACTGAGGCATTTCTTGGAAGAATAAAGTCATCAATAGTGCTGCAATATGCGCTCCATCAACATCAGCATCTGTCATTATAACAATTTTTTCATACCGAAGATCATCTTCATTATATCTATCTCGAGTTCCACATCCCAAAGCCTGAATTAAGTCGCCAATTTGCTGATTTGCTGATATTTTTTCTATGCTAGATCCACAAACATTAAGAACCTTGCCTCTGAGTGGTAAAACCGCTTGGTTTTTGCGGTTACGAGCCTGTTTGGCAGATCCACCAGCACTATCTCCTTCAACAATGAATAATTCTGCTCCCTTTGCCCCTCTTTGTGAGCAATCGGCAAGTTTTCCAGGTAGGCGCAGTCTTTTAGTAGCACTTTGGCGGTCAATTTCTTTTTGCTTGCGCCGCCGTACCCGCTCTTCTGCTCTCTCAATTGCCCATTCCAGTAATTTATTTGCCTGTGATGGCGTAGTAGTAAGCCAGTGGTCAAAAGCATCACGAACAGCATTATCGACAATTTTACTAGCCTCAATACTAGCTAATTTGTCCTTTGTCTGGCCAACAAACTCAGGCTCTCGCACAAAAACACTAAGCATTGCCCCACAATAACCAAGCACATCTTCTGCCGTGATGATTAAAGCTCGCTTGTTATTTGTAAGCTCCGCATATGCCTTTAACCCTTTTAATAGAGCAGCTCTTAGTCCAGCTTCGTGTGTTCCGCCATCTTGGGTTGGAACTGTGTTACAATAAGATGAGGTAAAGCTATCGCCAATAAACCATGAGATTGCCCATTCCACCGCTCCGTGTTTTCCTGGAGTGCCAACAATGCCAGAAAAAATATCATCAACAATTCGGGTAACGCCCTCTATGCGTGTTTCCATAAAATCACGTAAACCGCCTTTATATAAGAAAGTCTGTTTTGATGGTATGTCGTCAGTTGCAATTTCTTCATCGCATGACCAGCGAATTTCAATTCCACCAAATAAATATGCTTTTGCACGTGCCATTTTGAAAATTTTAGCAGGAATAAATTTTAGCTTATCGCCAAAAATCTCAGGATCAGGGTGAAAACGAATAGAAGTGCCACGTCTGTTATGCTCTTTGCCTATTTCTTTAAGTTCGCTTTTTGCATGACCTTTTGAATAGGTTTGGCGATAAAGAATTTGATTGATAACAACTTCTACAATTAAATCGTCAGATAGTGCATTAACAACTGAAATGCCAACTCCGTGCAAGCCACCAGAGGTTTCATAAGCATCACTATCAAATTTCCCCCCAGCGTGCAGGGTGGTCATAATAATTTCTAAAGCAGACTTATCTGGGAATTTAGGGTGCGCTCCAATTGGAATGCCCCGACCATTATCAATAATCGTGAGATAGCCATCTTTATCAAGATGCACACTAATACGTGTGGCATGTCCAGCGATTGCCTCATCCATGGAGTTGTCGATAACTTCAGCAAATAAATGGTGCAGGGCGTTTATGTCTGTTCCGCCAATATACATTCCAGGGCGACGACGAACAGGCTCTAACCCCTCTAAAACTTCAATGTCAGCAGCAGAATATCCATCAACGCTAGAGGATTTTAGCGGCTTTTTTGGTTTTGTGGTTGATGATGCTTGATTAATTAAATCATTTGCAAATAGGTCTTTATCTTGGCTCATTCTCACTCCAGCACTTTCATTGCGAATCGCAATAGATGTTTCATAGCATAAACGCTAGAGATTGTAGGCTTTGTAGAATATTTCAAGCAAAAAAATTATCTTTTTTAACAGCAAAAGGATAAACTCATTTTCATAATTGAATTTGAAAGTGGTTCAAAATCGGACAGTTAGGCAGGCAAAAAATGCCTATTTTTACTTTTACTTTCCTTTGTATCAGCACTTTTTTAAATCGGAGATGCTAGTTTAGACAAATGCGGTTTTTAGTATGGAGTATCCGTAACATGTCTGTTCGATATAATAAGAGTAACTTTATAATTGACCAGAATCTAGAAATGCATGGATGGTTAAGAGTCGGATTTTTAAGTTTTGCGTACCAACTCAACCATCTATGTGTTTTACGTCCACTAGTTTTATTTTCATTGTCAGTGTTGTTCTACTTTGCTTGAATGGTGGGATAATCTTTAGTCTGGGTATCTTTTACTTATTTTTACCCATAAAAAAGGGCTTCAAAAGAAGCCCTTAAAGTTATTTTTCATAATTTATGCTTCAGTTATGCTTTGTTTGAAGCCTTTGCAATATTAGCTTTATCGTTTTTTGGTTTTTCGCTAATTTCATTTGGAAGAAACCAAGCAAAAGCCATGAATGCTACACCAAGTATTAAAGCAAGTGTGGTTCCTGAAAATGATGAGAATAATGCATCATATTTATCATTTCCACTAACAGCTAGAGTTACCTTGCCGCCTGCAATCTTGTCTAATAAGAATGTAGTTTTTATCCAGCCATAGCTAAGCATATAGGCAAATGCGCCCAACAAACCGCCAGCAATGAAAAATAATGCATCTTTACGACCAACAGCCGCCGCCCCTAGGCTTGTTCCAGGGCAATAGCCGCCAATGGCAAAACCAGCACCAAAAATGCCACCACCAATGATAACGCCAATATAGGCAGATTTTACTGATAGGTGTGCAGGATCAATTAAACCAATAGCCATGCCACCAAATAATAAGACAGATGATAAACCAATACCAAATGCAATGCTTTTAAACAGGCGTAAATCTGTTAGGCGAAGCATATTTATAATATTTTGCGGGTTGGTTGCGCCAATTCTATTAAGCGTAAAACCAAAGGCAAGACCTATGATTATTGCAAGAATAACGATTGTCATGATAATTCTCCTTTACCAGCACCACGATAAACAATGATTGCAAGTGGTGTTCCAATAGCGAATGCGGCAACAAAAAATAAATAACCGCTAAGTGAAGTTTGCATAATTCCGCTCATCATGTGACCAGATGTGCACCCACCAGCAAGGCGAGCGCCAAACAAAACAAAAAATCCAGAAGCAAAAGCTGCTATATAGCGTTTGCTTTTTGATGGGCCAAATCGCTTGCGCCATACATCTGGCATTTCAGATCGCTTGCCCTTGGCTTTGTCTCCGCCCAATAGTGCAGAAAGTCCAGCACCAGCAATCATAGCAATTACAAAAACAAAGCTATAATTTAGCGGGTTTTTAGCATTTGCAGCATATTTGCCACCGCTTTTATTTAGATATGCATTTTCTGATCCATATCCTTTAGCGTTATCTGGATTTTCAACAATAGTATCAGGAGCAACCATGTCCCAAACCATTGCATCAAGAACAACAAATTGTGTTGAAACCCCAACGGGCTTAACAAGCATTACGGCAAATAAAGTGACCACTCCTAAAAGTATGCCCCCTAAAAGCCATGGTAGTCTTATATTCATATCAATCTCCTATATATTAGATTATTCTAATATACGCTAAATAGAGAATTATTTTTTCAATATCAAGTCTAAAATTACATTGCTAAGAATAAAATTTCATACAAAAAAAGAGGCTTCAAATGAAGCCTCTAATTTTAGATGTGCTCAAAAATTGAGTATAAGAAAATTTTGCCTTAGCCAGAATAATACATCTCAAACTCAATTGGATGTGGGGTATGTTCAAAACGGATTACTTCTTCCATTTTAAGTGCAATATAGGCATCAATCTGATCGTCATCAAACACACCACCAGCTTTTAAGAAGTCACGGTCTTTGTCGAGTGCATCAAGTGCTTCACGCAAAGAGCCTGCAACCGTTGGAATGCCTTTTAACTCTTCAGGTGGAAGTTCATAAAGATCTTTATCCATTGGCTCACCAGGGTGAATTTTATTCTTAATGCCATCAAGCCCAGCCATTAGCAGGCATGAAAATGCTAAATACGGGTTTGCCATTGGGTCAGGGAAACGAACCTCAACACGTTTGCCATTTGGTGATTGTGCAAAAGGAATACGAACAGAAGCCGAGCGATTGCGAGCAGAATAAGCAAGTAAAACAGGGGCTTCATATCCGGGAACAAGGCGTTTATACGAATTTGTTGCAGGGTTTGTAAAAGCGTTGATGGCTTTTGCATGCTTAATCACACCACCGATATAATATAGTGCTTCTTTTGAAAGGCCTGCATATTCATCACCAGCAAAAAGCGGCTTGCCATCTTTCCAAATAGATTGGTTGCAATGCATGCCAGTGCCATTATCACCAAAAACAGGCTTTGGCATAAAGGTTGCAGTTTTGCCATAAGCATTTGCAACTTGCTGCACTACATATTTATAAATCTGCACTTGGTCAGCACTTTCAATGATTGGGGCATATTTTATTCCCAATTCATGTTGAGCTGAGCCAACTTCATGGTGGTGTTTTTCAACTGTTACGCCCATTTCTTTCATTAAAGTAAGCATTTCAGAGCGAATATCTTGCGCACTATCAACAGGGGGAACAGGGAAATAGCCGCCTTTTTGCTCAATATGATGGCCGCTATTACCAGCTTCATAATCAGCGTCAGAATTTATACCAAGTTCAAAATGATCTAGCTTAAAACCAGTATTATATGGCTGATTTGCATATTTCACATCATCAAACAAAAAGAATTCTGGCTCAGGGCCAAAAACAATAGAATCGCCAATGCCAGAAGACTTTAGATAAGCCTCTGCCTTTTTTGCAGTAGTGCGAGGATCACGATTATATGGCTGATAAGTATTTGGCTCAAGAATATCACAATTGATAGAAAGAGTAGCTTGGCTAAAGAATGGGTCAATATAAGAAGAAGAAACGTCAGGCATTAGCACCATGTCGCTCTCGTTAATTGCTTTCCAACCAGCAATAGATGAGCCATCAAACATAGATCCATCTTCAAACATGTCTTCATCAACAATGCTCGCATCTAGCGTTAGATGTTGAAGTTTGCCTCTTGGGTCAGTGAAGCGAAAGTCTACATACTCAATTGCTTCGTCTTTTATTTGTTTCAAAATTTCTTTTACAGAGCTCATGTTAGCTTAGTCCTTATTTCTTAGATTTAATAAATTGTATAAACGGGATAGGGCGGTTGCGCACAGGCTTAAAGAGCGTCATCTCCACTCTCGCCTGTGCGAATTCTTATTGCTTGTTCAATAGGATAAACAAAAATTTTACCATCGCCAATGCGGCCAGTTTGAGCAGCGTTGCGAATGGCTTCAATTGCTTTTTCTGCCAACTCATCTGGGCAGACGACTTCAATTTTTACTTTTGGCAAAAAATCAACCACATATTCAGCCCCACGATAAAGCTCTGTATGTCCTTTTTGACGGCCAAAACCCTTAGCTTCAGTAACAGTAATGCCTTGCAATCCTACTTCTTGCAACGCCTCTTTGACTTCATCAAGTTTAAATGGTTTTACGATTGCTTCAATTTTCTTCATCTTTGCCTCCATAGCTTAGATATTAATTCTATATCATAAATAATGCATAGACTGTGCCAATTGCTATAATTACATGAAAATCTAGCAAAATCATATAGTTAATCAGGTAATGTGAATCAATATATAAGTCTGAACACTAGGGCGTAGCTATTTTTTAGGCATTGCGCTCATTTTTTAGGCAGTCTTTGCATGTGCCAAGCATTTCGATATGCGTCTGGTTGGGGCGAAATCCATGCTGCTTGGCTTCAAAGGTCAGTTTTTCGATTGCAGTTTTGGGTTCAAGTTCAACAATATTATAACAACTGGTGCAAATGAGTAATTGGCCAATATGATTTGGGTTTTGTGTGTGTAAACAACCGACATAGGCATTTAAACTTGTTACATGATGTATCAGGCCTGCATTTTTTAAAAAATCAAGCGCACGATAGGTGATTGGTGGTTGGCTGTTGTCCATCTGTTGCATGATTTGGGCAGCACTCATTGCTTTATGGCTTTGCCATATAATTTCAAAAACTCTGCGCCTGTGCGTAGTGAAGCGAACGCCCAATTCTTTACATAAATGCTCAGCAGCTTTTCTTGCGCTTTTTTTGCATCTGTTATGATCGCAAATATTTGACATAAAAACCTTAGATAATTATTTTGTTGACTTTCTTTATTGTTAAACTGTAACAGTTGCAAATGTTAATTTTTAACATATAGGTATTTTAAAATGCAAACAACAAATATTAGAAAAACCACCACACTAATTACTATGCTTTCGCTTATTCCGCATATGTTATGTTGTGGTGTTCCTGTTATTGCCGCTTTAATTGGGCTTGGCACTACGCTTGGTTTGGGTGCTGCATTGGCCAGCAATCCTCTTTATGCTTTAGTTGATGCCTATCACCCAGTGTTACTTGGCATTGCGGTGAGTGGGGTGTTTATTAGTGGAATTTTTAATCTTGTAGCATATAATGTAGATTGCAAAGCAGCTGCCAATAGTTGCGATCACGAATCATGCAAGCCAAAAAAGCTAAAATCTTTTAGAATATTCCTTATTTCATGTGTTTTGCTAACTCTGGACATTGCTTGGTTGCTATTTGAGACCAATGTTTTGCAAACTCATTAAAATACATGCAAAAAATACAAGTAAAAGCGCAAAAAAGTAGAAATAATGCATTTCTTTTGCTCTTTAGCTTAATTTGGCTTTGACTGGGCAGTAAACTTGCTTTAGACACTGGCAAAAAATATGCCCATTAGAACAATTTGGCGGGTGTGGTGAAATTGGTAGACACGCAAGATTTAGGTTCTTGTGCCGCGAGGCGTGGGGGTTCAAGTCCCTCCACCCGCACCAGATTGTTCTAACTAGAAGGCAAGCAATATTTTAATAGTGATATCTCAAAAAGATTTGGATTAGATTCATGAAGGTTACAGAAACACTTAACGAAGGCCTAAAGCGCAAATTAAACGTTAAAATACCAGCAAAACATTTGCAAACACGTCTTGACGCAAAGCTAGGCGAGGTAAAAGAAAAAGCCACGATTAAAGGTTTTAGACCAGGTAAAGTGCCACTTTCTCATCTAAAAAAAGTCTATGGTCGCTCAACAATGTCTGAAGTTGTGCAAGAAGAAATCAATAAAAGCGTTACTGAAAATCTTGAGAAGCGTGAAGAAAAAGCTGCAATGCAGCCAAAAATTGATCTAGACGAAGAAAAAAGCAATATCGAAAAAGTTATGGACGGTGTTGATGACCTAATTTTTGATATTTCTTATGAAATTCTTCCTAAAATTAAATTGATGGACTTTAAAAAAGTAGAAATCGAGCAGCCAGTTGTTGATATTGAAGAGAAAGAAGTCGATACGGAACTTGAGCGTCTTTATCTTAACCAACGTCAATATGAAGACAAAGGCGATAAGGGTGTTATTGCAGATGGCGACAAGGTTGGTCTTAATTTTGAAGGTAAAATTGATGGCGTGCCGTTTGATGGCGGCAAAGCCGATCATTCTCACCTAGTAATTGGCTCTGGTGACTTTATTCCAGGTTTTGAAGATAAACTTATCGGCATGAAAAAGGGCGATAAGGGCGTAATCAATGTAACTTTCCCAAAAGATTACTCTAGCGATAAACTTGCTGGAAAAGATGCAACATTTGATGTTGAAATTCTTCATGTTGATGCTCCAAAAGAGGGCAAAGCAGACGATGAATTTGCAAAAACTCTTGGACTAGACGATTTAGCTGCTCTTCGCACGGCAATAAAAGACCAAATGGCAAATGCTTTAAATAGCATGGGTTCTCAGCGTGTTAAGCGCCAAGTGCTTGATGCACTAGATGAAGGTCATAAACTTGATGTTCCAGAAGGTTTGGTTGAAGCTGAATTTAATGCAATTTGGGAGCGTGTAACACACGAAATTAAAGAGCATGGAAAATCTTTTGAAGACGAAGGCACAACAGAAGAAAAAGCAAAGGAGCAATATGGCCGTATTGCAGAGCGTAGAGTTCGTCTAGGTCTTGTTGTTGCTGAAGTTGGAACTGTGAATAAAATTGAAATTGCAGAAGAAGAATTGCAACAAGCCCTAATAGCTGAAGTACAACGCTTCCCCGGACAAGAACAAGAAGTTTACGACTATTATCGCAAAAATCCAGAAGCAGTAGCAGGCCTACGCGCTCCAATTTTTGAAAATAAAGTAGTCGAGTTTGTTACAGAATTAGCCAACAAAACCGAGAAAAAAGTTACTCGTGAAGAATTGGCTGAAATGATCAAAAAAGACGAAGAAGATGACGACGTGCCACAAGAACATAATCACTAACTCTTCGAAGTATCCTTAAATACTAAAAAGGCCTCACCATTTGCGATGAGGTCTTTTTTTTAGTGATTTGAATGATTAGTAGTTGATTTTGATAAATTTTCTATTTGCTCAAGGTTTTGAATTTCAGCAAGGTGAATATCATTTAGTATTTTTATTAAAGACCTGCCAATCGCATACGCTAAATTAATAGGAACTGCATTACCTATTTGCTTGTATTGATTACTAATAGATCCCATAAATTCCCAACTATCAGGAAATGTTTGCACTCTTGCATACTCTCTAACTGTAAGAGGGCGTGTTTCTTCTGGGTGACATCTCTCTGTTTGTTTTTGCGCAGGTGAGCAAGTTAATGTAAGGCTGGGCTCTTCCCATGATAATCGTCGAGCCATGCCTGTTTTGCCTCCTCCAAGAAAATAGCTTTTTTGCATATACTCTCTTTGTAAAACATCAGGTAAATCCCTCCAATACCCACCTTGCGGCACATTTCTTAAGATTTCCTCTTTTCTCTTTGGGTATATTTGTCCTTGTGATTTGGGAACATCACAATCGTATAATTTTCCTTTTTTAAGTGCGTCTTTAAGCGTCATTATTCTAGTATAAGGAGATGGCCAAGAAAAATTAGCAAGATGGGCGAGGTCATTTCTAATTCCAATCAAAATTAGCCGTTCTCTTTTTTGCGGTACTTGATAAAAAATTGCCTTTAATATCTTTGGCTCGACTAAACTATAACCTAAGTCACCAAAAACTTGTTTGATGGTTTCAAGTGTTCGCCCATTGTCATGCGAAGCTAAGCCCTTGACATTCTCTGCTATAAAAATCTTAGGAGAAATTTCTTTTATAGCCCTGCCAAACTCAAAGAATAACGTTCCTCTGGTGTCTTCAAGCCCTAGTTTTTTCCCAGCATAGGAGAATGCTTGGCAGGGGAAACCACCAGATAAAACATCAATTTTATTAAAATATTGATTGAAATCAATCTTTGCAATATCACCTTCAATAACATTCCAGTTTGGTCTGTTTTTTTTGAGGGTCGCACAAGCGTGACGATCTATCTCATTTAGCATCTTTGTATGAAGCCCTGATTTTTCTAAGCCAAGTGCCAGACCACCAGCCCCAGCGAACAACTCTATGCAATTATACTGTTTAAGGGGTGTTATTTTTGTTTCTTTATCCCATTCTCCATTAAACATAGCTTTTGCTTGCTCAAATTTCATAATTTGCGCACTGCTATATTCTTTATCACCTGTTGTTGGATTTATTGAAGGGATAAGTTTTTTGTTATTTTCCCATTTTTGAATGATAGATTTACTAACGGATAAAATATCAGCAACTTGGGCAAGTGAGTGAGTATTATTTTTCATTATTGCTCAACCTTAAACTCATTAAACCCCTCATATTTTTGAAATGACAAAAGATATAGACTTTTTAAAAGATTAGGTGAAATTGCGTTTAATTCTTCCATAACGCTATTTTGCGCTACAAGCTCATCTAAACTGCTTACTGCATCAGATATTATTTGGGGGAGTTTTTCACATAGTTTTTTAAATGCATGCTTATCACCGCTAACCAATTCATAAAATTTATCAATTGAAACTCTACGAATTCTATTATTGGCAAATGGTTCGCCATTTAAACTTATCCGCCAAGTAATATTTTGACTTTTTTTTGCAATAACTTCTACTAACATGCATATTGCTTTATCGTTTCTCAAAATACTATCTTGCATTTTTATATAGGTTTTTTGTGATGACGATGAATTCATAGTATTGTGTTTGTTTTTTAGCTCCACAAAAAAGTTTTCATTTTCATTTTCTAAATCATATCCTCTCTGTGGAACTATCCAGCCATTTCCAAAATATTTAAAAATATTTTGATGAAAATACCCAATATGATTATTGTTTGTTTTGTCTATTTGACGTAAAATTTCATTTTCAACAATATCAGTTAAGTCTTGGCTATAAACTTTAGAATCAAAAGTAAGTTTTATGGGGTCTATGAGGTTTTTATTGAATTTTTTAAGATTGACCGAACTAGGAGAAATTCTGTATTTTTTTACAGTGTCAAGAACATGTTCGAAAATATCTTCATCGCTGATAAAGCCCAGATTATACTCACTCATTCAATTTCTCCTTTCTCATAAATATGAACTTTAAACACTTATATTTTCTTTTATCTGATTCTTGCCTCTAAGTATTGCAAGATATTAAAAAAGGCCTCACCATTTGCGATGAGGCCTTTTTTGTTGGTGGAAATCGGGTTAGGGTATAGTTATTATGTGTGATGATGAGAATATTTTGCTTACCCCTAAACAAATGGCCAAGGCTGATGCGCTGGCTATTAAGGGCGGTGTGCCTAGCATTGATTTAATGGAAAATGCTGGCCAAGTCGTTGCTGAGCAGATTTTGGCATCATATCAAAAATGTAATGTTTTGGTTATTTGTGGGCCGGGGAATAATGGTGGTGATGGTTTTGTTGTTGCACGGCTTTTAAAACAGCAGGGCTGGCAGGTGGAGTTGGCACTATTTGGCAATAAAAGCACCCTTAAAGGCGATGCAAAAATCAATGCTGATAGATATGAAGCCGAAATTAAAATATTGCACCCTAACCTTATCAATAATGCTGATCTAATTGTTGATGCACTGTTTGGAACGGGTTTAGATAGAAATATTGAAGGCGATTTGGCTCATTTCATTGATTTAGTGAATAAAAGCGGCTTGCCAGTTGTAGCAATTGATATTGCGTCAGGCATTGATGGTGAAACTGGGCAGGTTCGTGGCATTGCCATTATCGCTAAACAAACGGTTAGTTTTTTCAAGCCCAAACTAGGGCATTATCTGTTACCGGGGCGAGAATATTGCAACCAATTGCACATTGCTGATATTGGAATTGTTGAATCAGTTTTGCAAAAAATTGAGGTAAGTACTTGGTTAAACTCGCCAAACCTTTGGACGTTGCCAAAGCGAAACCCTTTAAATCATAAATATGATGCAGGGCATTGCATTGTAATTTCGGGTGATGAATTGCACACAGGTGCAGCACGATTAGCAGCAAGATCAGCACTTAGAATTGGGGCTGGCTTAGTTACACTGGCAGGTGAAAAATCAGCCCTTTTAGTCCACGCCAATCATTTAAGCTCAATCATGTTAATTGAAGCAAAAACCGCTAATGAATTGTCAAATATACTATTAGACAAGCGATTTAACTCAATTGTTATTGGCCCTGCCTTAGGTGTAGGGAGCAGAACACAAAAATTGGTATTGGCGGCACTTAACTCAAGTGCAAGCATGGTGATTGATGCCGATGGAATGAGTAGTTTTTCAAAAAACCCACAAATATTATTCGATGCAATAAAAGCTAAGTCCTATGGCGAGGTGGTTCTAACGCCTCACATGGGCGAGTTTGCCAAACTATTTGATATAAACGACATATCAAAGGTTAAAAAAGCAAGACTAGCCGCAAAAATTAGTGGTGCAACTATTGTGTTAAAGGGAGCAGATACAATAATTGCCACTCCAAATGGCAAGGTGGCGATAAATAATAATGCTCCGCCATATTTAGCCACGGCTGGTTCAGGTGATGTTTTAAGTGGGATTATTGGTGGGTTGTTAGCTCAGGGGTTAAGTGCTAAAAAAGCAGCAATGGCGGGGGTATACTTGCATGGCGAGGCTGGATCTGCCTTTGGCGGGCAGGGGTTAATTGCCGATGATCTGCCTAGTCTATTGCCTTTTGTATTAAGGCAAGATAATAATTAACTTCATTGAGCTTTCAGCAAATTTAAGGTGAAAATAAAATGCCATTAAATAGTTTAACCAATAGTGTCCCTGCTAGTTTTATTACTTTAATGGATAATTCTTCTATTATGAATTCTATTAAGCAATACCCACAAAGAAACATTTCTTATTTTAAATATAAGAGTGAAGGGTTGCAGCTCATTAGCGATAAAAAATTAGATAGCTTGGAGGGCAACGCATTTGAGCATTCATACATGTCTGCTCAACTCTCGATAGAGTATAATGTTGGAACGGCTGACTTTTTAGGGTGGAGTCAAGAAATAGTATTATTCTTGGTAAGAGATGTTCCAAAATATGTGCTAGATAAAAATTCAACTAAGCTAGGCAACCAAATGCGTGAATCAATGGGTGACATTCACAACAATGAAATTGGGCATAAGGTTGGAGAACTTGTTATGAGTGGTGTGTTAAAACGCTCTCAAATTGCTGATGTTTTGGTGGGCGCAATAAAAACAAATCAGCTCATTGTTGACAAAATAAACGACCCAAGAATTTCTAAATCTGAGTATCAAGACCCTGACTTCAATTTGTCCAAGGCAATGAATTACAGTGGTACTAACTAATTTTATCAAAAAATTTCTTAGCAAAATTAATAATAATTGCACAAATGTAGAATGATTTAATTTAATATTTCATTATCCATTGAACTCATCTTATTTATGCCTATTTAACAAATTACCTCGACGTTAACAGTTTATCTATTGCAATCAGTTAGATTTTTTATACTTCGAACTTAAATCAGAATAAGGCTTTACTAAAATGAGAGATCCAATTGATACCTATATGAATACGCTAGTACCAATGGTTGTTGAGCAAACTAACCGTGGTGAGCGTTCATATGATATATATTCACGCTTGCTTAAAGAGCGCATTATTTTTGTAACTGGTCAGGTTGAAGATAATATGGCTTCGGTTATTGTTGCTCAATTATTGTTTTTGGAGTCTGAAAATCCAAAAAAAGAAATCTCAATGTATATTAATTCACCAGGTGGCGTGGTGACTTCTGGCTTATCAATTTATGACACTATGCAGTTTATTCGCCCTCAAGTTGCAACATTATGCATGGGGCAGGCGGCATCAATGGGTTCGCTCTTACTTGCAGCAGGCGAAAATGGCATGCGAGGTATCTTGCCAAATTCACGAGTTATGCTGCATCAGCCATCTGGCGGCTATCAGGGGCAAGCAAGTGATATTATGATTCATGCCAAAGAAACAGAAAATGTTAAAAAACGCTTGAACGAAATATATGTAAAGCACACAGGTCAAAGCCTAAAAGATGTTGAAAAAGCACTTGATCGTGATAATTTTTTATCGCCACAAGAAGCAAAAAAATTCGGCATTATCGATCAAATACATGAAAAACGTGCGATGCCAACACAAGAAAAATCTTAAATTAACTGAGATTACAATAATTAAGTTTGGAAGATTGCTTCATATTATGCATAAGTTTATGTTCCAAACTTACTCTTTATTTATATATGCGTATTAGCGTGGTGCTAAATAGTAAGATACTAAGTCATTAAGTGCAAATTGCCTTTGTTGGAGTTTTAAAAAGAATGTCTAAAGATAAATCAGATAGCGATAGTTCAAAAAACACACTTTATTGTTCGTTTTGCGGAAAATCTCAGCATGAAGTGCGTAAGCTAATTGCTGGCCCAACCGTATTCATTTGTGATGAATGTGTTGAATTATGTATGGATATTATCAAAGAGGAGAATAAATCTTCAACGGTAAAATCTTCTGATGGTGTTCCAACTCCAGCAGAAATATGTAAAACTCTTGATGACTATGTTATTGGGCAGGCAAAAGCCAAGCGAGTGCTTTCTGTTGCCGTGCATAATCACTATAAGCGTCTTCATCATTCAACAAAAGAGCAAGATATTGAGCTTTCAAAGTCAAATATTTTGCTTATTGGGCCAACAGGTTGCGGTAAAACTCTTTTAGCGCAAACACTTGCTCGCATAATTGATGTGCCTTTCACTATGGCAGATGCAACCACGCTTACAGAAGCAGGCTATGTGGGTGAAGATGTTGAAAATATCATTCTAAAATTATTACAATCATCTGATTATGACGTTGAAAAAGCCCAACGGGGTATTGTTTACATTGATGAAATTGATAAAATTTCACGCAAATCCGATAATCCTTCTATCACTCGAGATGTTTCGGGTGAGGGTGTGCAGCAAGCACTTCTAAAAATAATGGAAGGAACAGTTGCAAGTGTTCCACCTCAGGGCGGACGCAAACATCCACAGCAAGAATTTTTACAAGTCGATACCACGAATATTCTGTTCATCGTGGGTGGTGCATTTGCAGGGCTTGAAAAAATCATTGCGGCTCGTGGAGAAGGCTCTTCAATTGGCTTTGGTGCTGAAGTTAAAGATGCAGAAGATCGCAAAGTTGGTGAGTTATTTGCAGAAGTTGAGCCAGAAGATATGGTTAAATTTGGCCTTATTCCTGAATTTATTGGCCGCTTGCCAGTAATTGCCACACTTGAAGATCTAGATGAAGATGCATTGATTGAAATTTTGACCAAGCCTAAAAATGCATTAATCCGTCAATATCAACGCCTATTTAATATGGAGGAGGTTGAGTTAACCTTCCAAGAAGAGGCGTTGGGTGCTATTGCAAAACTTGCAATTGAACGCAAAACGGGTGCTCGTGGTCTTCGCTCAATTATGGAAGCAATTTTGCTTGATACAATGTATGATCTTCCATCACTAGAAGGTGTTAAAGAAGTTGTTATTGGTAAAGAGGCAGTAAATAACAGTGATGTTCGCCCGCTTTATATTTATAAAGAGCTAAAAGATGGTGATGAAGAAAATGGCAATGAAGAGAGTGAAAATGTCGAAGTTGCAAAAGAAAAACAAGCTAAAGTAAAATCAAAATAGTTGAGAAACTTGTAAGAAATTTCTTAATGAAATCTAACTTTGGGCATTTTTATAAGTTTTTGCGCTAAAAGGGTGTTTAAATACTTTTTTACTGCCCAAAGACTTGTAGCGTTGCTTAACAATCCTATCTATAATTCAAGAATCAATTAGTGTTTTTTTCAAAAAGATGCTTGCTTGAATGAAATACACAATATGCAACACAAATCTGTGTTGTTCATATAGTGTTACGCTTAATGCGTATTATGAAAGGAATATTTATGTCCAAAGTTGAAAATCCAACTAAGAAGAATAATCGTGAGAATATCTATCCGGTTCTTCCATTGCGCGATATTGTTGTTTTTCCGGGTATGATAGTCCCGCTTTTTGTTGGTAGAGAAAAGTCAGTCAGGGCACTTGAAGAAGTAATGCGTGAAGACAAACATATTATGGTTGTGACGCAAAAAAAAGCGCAAGATGATGACCCAACTCCTGAACAAATTAATGAAATTGGCTCAATTGCATCAGTTTTACAGCTTTTAAAATTACCTGATGGGACAGTAAAAGTTCTTGTTGAGGGGCTAAGCCGTGCAAAAATTGATGAATATGTGCAAACTGAAGAATATTTTGAAGCAACTGCAACTTCTTTGGTTGAACCAAATTCTGAAACCGTTGAGATCGAAGCATTATCACGCTCAACCCTTATGGAATTTGAAAATTACGTCAAATTGAACAAAAAAATATCTGCAGAGGTTCTAGCCGCTGTTACCCAAATAGAGGATTATTCAAAACTAGCTGATACAATTGCTTCGCATTTGGTAGTAAAAATCCAAGATAAGCAAAATTTGTTAAGCATAATTTCAGTAGCTAAACGCTTCGAGAAAATTTTGGACATTATTAGTGGTGAGATTGGTGTTCTTCAGGTCGAAAAACGTATTCGTGGCCGTGTTAAACGCCAGATGGAAAAAACTCAACGTGAATACTATCTAAATGAGCAAATGAAAGCTATTCAGCGTGAGCTTGGAGATAGTGATGAGGGGAGCAACGAGTTAAAAGAGCTTGAAACACGAATTGCTAAAACAAAACTCTCAAAAGAAGCTAGTGAAAAGGCAGCGGCAGAATTTAAAAAGCTCAAACAAATGTCACCAATGTCGGCAGAGGCTACGGTTATCCGCAATTATCTTGATTGGTTGCTTAATATTCCTTGGGATAAAAAAACCAAAATCAAAACAGACTTAGTTAAGGCCGAAAAAATTCTAGATCAAGACCATTATGGCCTAGAAAAAGTCAAAGAGCGTATTATTGAATATCTTGCTGTGCAAGCCAGAACAGGCAAGCTAAAAGGGCCTATTCTATGCCTTGTAGGCCCTCCAGGGGTTGGTAAGACCTCACTTGGCAAGTCTATTGCTAGATCTGTTGGGCGTGAGTTTGTGCGTATGTCACTTGGTGGTGTGCGAGATGAAGCTGAAATTCGTGGACATAGAAGAACTTATATCGGATCAATGCCGGGGAAAGTTATTCAATCAATGAAAAAAGCAGGTAAAAGCAATCCGCTATTCTTGTTAGATGAAATTGATAAAATGGGTATGGATTTTAGAGGTGATCCATCTTCGGCTTTGCTAGAAGTGCTTGATCCTGAGCAAAACTCAACATTTGCCGATCATTATCTAGAGGTTGATTATGATCTATCTGATGTGATGTTTATTACGACTTCAAACACGCTTAATATCCCAGGGCCTTTATTGGACAGGATGGAAATTATTAGAATTTCTGGTTATACAGAAGAAGAAAAAGCTGAAATAGCTGTCCGTCATTTACTCCCACAAGCATTAAAAGACCATGGCCTAAGCAAAAAAGAATTTGTGTTGCCAGAAAAATCTCTCACCATGCTTATTCAACGATATACTCGTGAAGCAGGGGTGCGTAATCTCAAGAGAGAGATTTCAAAATTGATGCGTAAAGCAGTTAAAGAGTTGATGGTTTCAAAGAAAAGAAAAATCACCATCACCATAAAATTGCTTGAAGAATATTTAGGCCCACCTCCATTTAAACATGGCGAGATTGAAGATGATGCCCAAGTTGGTTTGGTTACAGGTTTAGCTTGGACTTCTGTTGGTGGTGTTTTGTTAAATATCGAGGGTGTAATAACTCCGGGTAAAGGCAAAATGACAGTAACAGGCAATTTAAAAGATGTAATGAAAGAGAGCATTTCAGCTGCAAATTCTTACGTTCATTCACGCTGCATTGATTTTGGTATTAAACCAACAATGTTTGAAACTCGAGATATTCATGTGCATGTGCCAGAAGGCGCAACACCAAAAGATGGCCCATCTGCTGGCATTGGCATGGCAACAGCAATTGTATCTATAATGACAAATGTTCCAGTTCACCACGATGTGGCGATGACGGGAGAGATAACATTAAGAGGTCGGGTGCTACCAATCGGCGGCTTGAAAGAAAAATTATTAGCGGCACTTCGAGGTGGCATAAAAAAAGTAATTATTCCGCAAGATAATGTCAAAGATCTGCTAGAGCTTCCTGATAGCGTGAAAGAGGGGCTTGAGATAATTCCTGTTTCTCGAATGGGAGAGGTTCTTAAGCATGCTCTTGTCCGAGATCTTGAGCCAATTGAGTGGGATTTTGAAAAGCAAGCAGCTATTGAATTAAAAAATTCTAATAACAAGAAACATTCAGAATTACCTCATTAGAGTTTCTTTATTTATAAGATAGTCATTAAACTTGCACTTTTTTTAAAGAGTTAAATATGAACAAGGCTTTGGTTGTAATTCTGTTATCAATTACAATCGATGCTATTGGAATTGGTCTAATCTTTCCAATTTTACCCTCTTTATTATTAGAGCTAACAGGTTCAAGCGATATATCAATTCTCTATGGTCTGATTCTTGCTGGTCATGCATTGATGCTATTCATTTTTGCCCCAATGCTGGGAGTTCTCTCAGATAGGTTTGGTCGTAGGCCTATTTTAATGATTGCGATGGGTGGGGCGGCAATTGACTATGTAATAATGGCTTTTACTCCTCACTTAGCTATTCTAATTGTTGGGCGGCTTGTCGCAGGCATGACTGCGGCAAGTATGGCAGTTGCTTCAGCTTATATTACCGATATTTCTAATCAAGACCAAAGAGCAAAATCCTTTGGCTTGCTCTATGCCTGCTTTGGTGTTGGCTTCATCATTGGTCCCGCATTGGGTGGAGTATTAGGGGAAATATGGTTAAGGTCACCATTTCTAGCAGCGGCAATTTTAAATGGAGTAAATCTATTGCTGGCAATCTTCTTATTGCCAGAATCTCGCAAAGGTAAAAAGCAAGCCACAAGTTTTAAAGAACTTAATCCATTTGCTCCAATTATATGGGCAATGAAATTAATTTCAGTAAGAAAATTACTTCTGGTGTCTTTTATGTTTTCATTTATTGGGACTATTTATTCAACAATATGGGTGTTATTCACTCAAGATAAATTTCTATGGACGGCTGGCATGGTGGGTTTATCACTCACGGCGTATGGATTATTTCAAGCTGCCTTCCAAGCAATTTTATCGGGACCAATTATTACATGGCTTGGTGAAAAAAAAGCCATTTTATATGGTTTAATTTTTGAAATGTTAGCCTTAGTTTTTGTTAGTTTCATAGGGCAGGGGTGGATGATTTTTATTCTATTACCTCTTTTTGCTATTGGTGATGTTGGGGGGCCAGCTTTGCAGTCAATATTGACCTCTAAAGTGGCTGAAGATAACCAAGGAAAATTACAAGGGGTGTTGATGTCCTTAGCAAGCCTTGCGGCAGTTGCAGGGCCAATATTTTACACAGTGATTTATGCAAATATCCGTAATGATTGGCCGGGTGCTATCTGGCTAGTTGCGCTGGTGCTTTATATTATTTCAATCCCATTTATCATTTTTGGAGGTTCTGCTTGGGTTAGAAAACCAAAAAACCAACAATAATACACATAAAAACTATTATAACGACCAACAAACGCTAGTTTTCCTTGCTTTTGAAACAGAATCACAAAAATGTAGCTAAGTTAGTTTCGCCTAAAATTAGGCAAACATTTTAAAAATGTAAGGATTTGATATGAACAAGAACGAACTTTCTAGTGCTGTTGCTGAAAAAGCAGGCCTTTCTAAAGCAGATGCTGCAAGTGCAGTTGAAGCTGTTTTGGAAACAGTAACACAAACACTTAAAGATGGCGGTGAAATTCGTCTTATCGGTTTTGGTACTTTTGCTGTTACTCGTCGTAAAGCAAGTAAAGGGCGCAATCCTTCAACAGGCGCAGCAATTGATATCCCAGCTTCAAACCAAGCTAAGTTTAAGCCAGGTAAAGCTCTTAAAGACGCAATCAACCAATAGTTTGATTTGTTAAATCATTAAAAGGCTCTAAAATTCACTTTTTTAGAGTCTTTTTTGGCTTTTTGAAAAAGAAAAGTTGACGTGAGCCTCTCAACACAATAACTCATTCACACCAAACGAAAATCAAAATTCGTTTCACCCCTTAAGGGCGATTAGCTCAGTTGGTAGAGCGCCTCGTTTACACCGAGGATGTCGGGAGTTCGAGTCTCTCATCGCCCACCATTCACACTCCATAATTTTCGATATTTCATCTAAGCACAAAAATGCTTTTTTCTAGCTTGCTTTAATGTAAATATTCTATGCCTAATTTGTATTGATATAGGCACACTGGACTCTTTTTGATCTCTATGCTTTACTTAAACGTAAAGTATCGCCCAAGAATGGTGGTGCGAAATTATAAGGGAGAAAATAATGAAATTAAATAGTTTAAAAAAAATGCTGCTGACTAGCACTTTAGTACTAGGAATGGGAATGGGAGCAGCAACTGCTGAAACTCTTAAATTTGCATTTCAAGGCACATTAAAATCACTTGATCCATATTCACTAAATGAAACCTTCACACTTGGAACATTAGGAAATGTTTATGAGGGTCTTACAAGACGTGATGGTGACCTAAATATTGAGCCAGCTCTTGCAACAAGTTGGGAAGTGCTTGAGCCTACTCGTTGGCGTTTCCATCTTCGTCAAGGCGTAAAATTCCATCAAGGTGGTGATTTTAATGCTGACGATGTGATATTCTCAGCTGAGCGTGTTCGTGCAGAGGGTTCTGATCTTACAACACGTATTCCAGCTGATGCTAAATTTGTTAAAGTTGATGATTATACGGTTGATGTTGTTCTTACCTCACCAAATCCAATTCTTCACTATGAATGGGAAACATGGGTGATGCTTGATAAAGAATGGACGGAAGCAAATGATTCTGTTGCCGTAACTTCGGCTTCTGACGATAGTGCATCTGCCATTTCCCTTGAAACAAATGGCACAGGGCCATTTATGATTTCATCACATGATACTGGTGTTAGCACAACATTTGTGCCTAATGCTGATTGGTGGGATAGTGCTTCTCATAACCTTACTAGCGCAGTTTTCACAACAATTGGTTCTGATGCAACACGTGTTGCTGCTTTGCTTTCCGGTGAGTTAGACATGGTTTATCCTGTACCTGTGCAAGATCTTAAGCGGGTTAGTGATAATGCTACAACGACTGCACTAACTGGACCAGAGCTTCGCACAATTTTCCTTGGTATGGATCAAATGCGTGATGAATTGCTTTATTCTAACATTAAGGGCAAAAACCCATTTAAAGATGTTCGTGTTCGCAAAGCCTTTTATCAAGCAATCGATATTGAAGCGATTAAGCTAAAGATTATGCGTAATCTTTCAACTCCTTCAGCTATTATGATTTCGCCTTTCTTATTCTCAAAATCTGGTGATTTCCAACGCTTCCCTTATGATATTGAGGCCTCAAAGTCCTTACTCGCAGAAGCTGGTTATCCTGAAGGGTTTGAAGTAGGCATGGATTGTCCAAATGATCGTTATGTTAACGATGAGGCTATCTGTCAGGCGGTTACTGGCATGCTTGCAAAAGTTGGCATTAAAGTTAATCTTAATGCTCAGCCTAAGTCGAAATATTTTGCCAAAGTGCTAGCTTCAAACGGTTATGATACATCATTCTACCTATTAGGCTGGACACCAGGATCACTTGATTCATGGAATGTTTTGACTAATCTTCATGGTTGCCGTGATGAAACTGGTGCAGGTGGTCCGTTTAACTTGGGTGGATATTGCAACCCAGAAGTTGACGCACTTTCAGCAAAAATCTTGACTGAGAATGATCCAGCAGTCCGTGATGACTTGATCGCTCAAGCGTTTAAGATGACTACTGACGAAGTGTCTCATATTCCGCTTCATCAGCAAGGTCTTGCTTGGGGTGTTTCAAACGATGTTGAGCTAAAACAACGTGCGGATAATGTGTTCTCACTACGTTATGTTACAAAAAATTAGATAAATTTGTAATTTCCTAAATTCGGCCTCGCTGTTCTTCTTATAAAGAATTGCGAGGCTCGTTTTCCACTTATCTTTAAGGGTCAATAAATGCTCGCATTTATGATAAGACGAATAATTCAATCAATTATTGTAATGTTTGTTGTTGCGCTGATTTCATTTTTATTGTTTCGCTTTGTTGGTGATCCAGTCAACCAGATGGTTGGCATTGAAACCACACCAGAACAACGTGAAGCATTGCGTGATAAATTAGGTCTTAATGACCCAGTGATTATGCAGTTTTTTGGTTTTATAAAAGGTGCTGCGCAATTTGATTTTGGCGTGTCCTATCAGTTTAAACGCCCAGTCGCACAAATGATTGCCGAGCGAGCACCGGCAACACTTGAATTGTCTTTAATGTCTGCAATTTTTGCATTGCTTGTTGGTATTCCAATGGGGGTTTATACGGGCTTAAAAAGAAATTCTATTTTATCGAAATTTTTCTTAACAGTGTCTTTAGTTGGCATTTCTTTGCCGACATTTTTAATAGGAATTTTGCTAATTTATATTTTTGCGGTGCAATTGCAGGTTCTTCCCTCGTTTGGGCGTGGTGAAGTTGTCGATATTGGGTTTTGGTCAACTGGATTATTAACAGTTTCTGGCCTGAAAGCACTCATTTTACCTTCAATAACACTTGGCTTATTTCAAATGACCCTAATTATGCGTTTGGTACGGGCTGAAATGCTTGAGGTGATGCGCACCGATTATATTAAGTTTGCTCGGGCAAGGGGCTTAAGTCGCACAGCTATCAATTTTGGACATGCCCTAAAAAATACTCTTGTGCCAGTGATTACAATAACTGGATTGCAACTTGGCTCAGTAATTGCCTTTGCTATCATCACCGAGACAGTCTTTTCTTGGCCGGGTATGGGTTTGTTATTTTTACACTCGGTACAAAATGTCGATATTCCTATTATGGCTGCTTATTTAATGCTGATTGGGTTTTTATTCGTGATGATAAATTTGATTGTTGATTTATTATATGTCGCTGTTGATCCACGTATTCGTGTAAGTGGGGTGAGCCAATGAGTGATATGATGGAGGATAAAAATATTAAGGAAGAAACGAATTGGTTTGCTAGAGCAATTGATAGTGATATTTTTTATTCGTTCACTCGCTCAAAACTAGTTATGGTGGCTGCTTTTGTTACCTTTGCCTATTTCTTCATTGCGTTATTTGCACCTATTCTTGCGACCCAAAATCCATTTGATTTGGGAAGCCTTGATCTAATGGATGGACTTACTCCACCAGCTTGGCAAGAGGGTGGGTCTTCTAAATTCTTGATTGGTACAGACGATCAGGGACGTGATTTACTATCAGCAATTATGTATGGCTCTCGTATTTCGCTTGCAGTTGGTTTTACTTCTGTATTTTGTGCCGCACTATTGGGCATTAGCCTTGGTTTAATTTCAGGCTACTTTGGTGGGTTTATTGACACTTTGATTATGCGTATTGCGGATATTCAGCTTACTTTCCCCTCAATTTTAATAGCGTTGTTAATTGACGGCACTGTTTCAGCGCTTTTTCCTGAAGTTCGCAGAGAAGATAGTGCCTTTTGGGTTTTGGTATTGGCTATTTCTCTATCATTTTGGGTGCAATATGCACGTACTGTTCGCTCATCTGTGTTAGTTGAAAAAGAGCGTGAATATGTGCAAGCGGCAAAGCTAATAGGCTTAAGACCTTTTATTATCATGCTTCGCCATGTGTTGCCAAATGTCTTAGGGCCAGTTTTGGTTATTGCTACGATAAATTTAGCGTTGGCAATTATCACTGAAGCAACATTATCATTTTTAGGTGTTGGTATTCCTGTTACTCAACCCTCTCTTGGTACGCTTATTCGCATCGGTCAGGATTTCTTATTCTCGGGTGAATGGTGGATTACTATTTTCCCCGGAGTGGCACTGGCCATTATTGTTTTGTCGGTTAATCTGGTGGGTGATTGGTTGCGTGACGCTCTTAATCCAAAATTGCGATAAGGTATTTGATTATGAGTGAGCCACTTCTTAAAATAAAAGATCTAATAGTTGAATTCCCAACTCGCAGGGCACTTTTACGTGCGGTGGATAAAGTTAGTTTTGAAATTGCCAAGGGCGAAGTTTTGGGTGTTGTAGGCGAAAGCGGCGCAGGCAAGTCTTTAACTGGAGCAGCTATCATTGGCCTACTTGAGCCACCAGGAAGAATTGCTGGAGGTGAGATATATTTTGATGGGCAGCGAATAGATAATCTTGCAGATGAGCAAATGCGCCATTTACGTGGCAAGCGTATTGCAATGATTTTTCAAGACCCGCTAACTTCGCTTAATCCGCTTTATCGGGTGGGTGAGCAGTTAATTGAAACTATTCAAACCCACCTTCCGATGAATAAAAAACAAGCAAGAAAGCGTGCAATAGAATTGCTTGATGAGGTTGGAATTCCAGCACCAGAAACTAGGATTGATGGCTATCCGCATCAATTTTCTGGTGGTATGCGTCAGCGGGTAGTTATTGCATTGGTCTTGGCTGGTGAGCCAGATTTGATAATTGCTGATGAGCCAACCACGGCACTTGATGTTTCAATTCAAGCTCAAATTATTTCTGTGCTAAAACGTTTGTGCAGTGAACGTGGTACAGCAATTATGTTAATCACTCATGATATGGGCGTGATTGCAGAAATTGCTGATCGCATGGCGGTTATGTATTCTGGCCAAATTGTTGAAATTGGCAAAACTTATGATTTAATAAAAAACCCTAAACACCCTTACACCAAAGGTTTGATGGGCTCAATTCCATCAATGAGTGGGGAAGTGAAGCGTTTGGTGCAAATTCCGGGTTCAATGCCACGACTAAATGATATTCCTAGTGGGTGCTCGTTTCATCCACGTTGCTCAAAAGTCTTTGAGCCATGTTATTCAAAACGCTCACCTCAAATAAAAGTTGGCCAATCAGACGTTGCTTGCTGGCTTTATAGTGAGGAGGATAAAAAATGAGTGATACAATATTAGTAAAAGTAGAAAATCTTGATCGCTTGTTTGATGTTTCAAAGCCTTTGCTTAATCGTATAATTGAGCATGAAAAACGCCAATTTTTGCGTGCGGTTGATAATTTATCAATTGAAATTAAACAGGGTGAAACATTCGCACTTGTTGGCGAGAGCGGCTCGGGTAAATCTACCGTTGCTAAGATGGTGGTTGGGCTTTTAGAGCCAACAAAGGGTAGGATTGAGATTGATAATCTTGATTTAAGTGACAAAAATAAAGTCAAAGAGCTACGTCAAATGCGTTCTGAAATACAAATGATATTTCAAGACCCTTTTGCCTCATTAAACCCTCGCTGGAGGGTGGAAAAAATTGTTTCTGAGCCAATAATTGCTTTTAACCTTGAGAGCGAAAATGAGGCGATAATTAAAAGAACTGGCGAATTACTTAGCCTAGTTGGGCTTGCCCCGTCAGATGGACGAAAATTCCCGCATGAATTTTCTGGTGGGCAACGCCAAAGAATTTGCATTGCGAGGGCTTTGGCATCTAATCCAAAATTCATCGTGTGCGATGAGCCAACTTCAGCACTTGATGTGTCGGTTCAGGCACAAATATTAAATCTTATGCGTGACTTACAAGACAAATTTGGCCTAACTTTCCTTTTCATCTCGCATGATCTTTCTGTAGTTCGTCACATGGCAAACCGTATTGGGGTGATGTATCTTGGGCGTTTGGTTGAAGTTGCTGACACAAAATCACTCTTCAAAAATCCTCGCCACCCATATACCCGCATGTTGCTTGATGCGATACCTGACCTTGAAATGAGCGGTAAAGAGAGAAAGCCAATCGAGGGAGAAATCCCAAACCCTATTAATCCCCCAACTGGTTGCACATTTCACCCTCGTTGTCCGCTAGCAAATGAGCGATGTAAAAGAGAAATACCTGCCTCGTTTAATATTGATGGAAACGAAGTAACATGTCATGCTGTAGAAGAGGGGCGTTCTTAATCTTTTAGGTTATAAAAACATCATAGCGAGTTGATTTTCCTAATATTTGATGTGAGGGGGCTTTAATTCCACTCATCGGGCTGGCCTTTTGTGGCCATTTAAGCACAACTCGTTTGCATGCGGTTTTTAGCGCAATCTGCATTAATTCGCTTGCATCATCATCTATTCCAACGATTTCCCGTATCTGGCGCAACTCAATCTTTACTAAAGCAGAATCTTTTCGCTCTGGGTGCATCGGATCAACCAGAATAATCTCAGGGCTTAGCTTAGGTAAAAGCTCCTTTGCATCACCATGCAATAAAGTCATGCGTGAAATTATTTCCCCAATTTCTCCGCCAGCCTCACTTGCTCGCCCAAGGCCATCACTCAAAAGTTCAAACATCTGCTTTGAGCGTTCTATTAATGTAATTTTTGCACCCAATGAAGCTAATAAAAAAGCATCACGTCCAAGCCCAGCAGTTGCGTCCACCACTCTTGGGTTTTTATTGGTTTTCATACCAATTGCTTTGGGTAAAGCCTGCCCACGCCCACCGCCATATTTAAAACGATGGGCTACAGCCCCGCTTAAAAAATCAACCCGTAATTCAGACAAATTATTTCTCGTTTAAAGTAGTTTTTGAGCCTGAAGACTCATCTTATGGCTATCGCCTTTTTTCTCAACATTCCATTTTAATTGTGAATGTAATTTAACCACATCACCAATGATAATGATAGAAGGGCTTTTGATATTAGCGGCCTTTGCTTTTTTATTTAGATCGCTAAGATTACCAGTAATAACTCTTTGCTCTGGCCGAGTAGCATTTTCAATTATTGCAGCAGGTAGTTTTGGGTCAGCACCATGCTCAACAAATTCATCAGTCAGTTTTTTAAGGTTAGATAGCCCCATATAAACAACTACAGTTTGCGATGGGCGCAGCAGGGCTTTCCAATCTAATTCAAGCGCACCATCTTTGCCATGCGCTGTTATAAACACACAAGATTGGGCATGATCTCGATGAGTTAGCGGAATTCCCCCATAGGCAGAAGCACCCATAGCGGCGGTAATTGCAGGAACAATTTGAAAACTGATATTATTAGCACTAAGCATTTGAATTTCTTCACCACCACGCCCAAACATAAATGGATCACCACCCTTAAGCCGCAAAACTCGCTTACCTTGTTTTGCAAGGTCAATCATTAACTGGCTAATATCCTCTTGTTGCATTGTGTGGTTTTTCGGTAATTTGCCAACATTTATCCGCTCTGCATCTCGGCGCACAAGGTTCAAAATATCATCGCTTACTAACCTGTCATAAAGCACAACATCACATCGTTGCATCAAGCGCAAAGCCCTAAAAGTCAATAAATCAGGGTCACCCGGCCCAGCACCAACAAGATAAACTTCAC
Source organism: Hyphomicrobiales bacterium (assembly GCA_027066315.1). Lineage (GTDB taxonomy): Bacteria > Pseudomonadota > Alphaproteobacteria > Rhizobiales > Devosiaceae > S141-66. The sequence goes on along the minus strand of JAMONZ010000035.1, from coordinate 14,407 downwards.
CAATTTTCTCTAAGGTGTTTCCATTTTTTACAAGGTCTAGTTTTTCATTCAAAAGGCTATGTGCGCCATTTTCATCACCAGATAAAAACCTGTCACTAACTTCACCTTCAATGATATTTTCCCAAAAATGTCGTCGAGAAGAGAGGTTGTTTATTTTTTTAGCAATTTTATCTCTAAAACCACCTAAAAAACTAGCTAAATGACCATAGCTTGGCGGAATAAGAGTTTCAATTCTTGCTCGTAATATTCTCGCAATAACAGGCGTTTTTCCGCTTGATGTAATAGCGATGATAAGTGGATCTCGGTCAACAACAGAGGGGGCAATAAAGTCACAATATTTTGCAACATCGGCAACATTGACTAACGCACCCGCAGCTTTAGCATTTTTAAACAAAGCTGCATCACGTCCATCATTTTCAGACGCCCCAAAAGCAATCTTAACTCCAATATAATCACTTGCAACCGGAACTCGTGCAACATGGGTAAGGCGATCATCATCTAATAAAGGTAAGAATTCATCGCTTAATTCAGGGTCAAAAACACTTACATTTGCACCAGCTTGTAATGCCCTTTGCACTCGGCGAGCCGCAACCATAGTGCCACCATCAACAAGAATTTTATTGTTTTTAATATTTAAAAAAATGGGTAAAAAATCCATATTATCTCACTATAATTTTTCTAAGAAGTTTTTATTTGCTTGCCCAGCTATTGAATTCGGCACTTAGCTCATTTGCAGCTTTTTTATCAAGATCAATAATCGTAAATCTGCGACCCTCACGAATTGTAAGGCGTAAAAATTCTAACCCATCTTCGTGGCAAACTGCTTTGGTAGAAATGGTGCGGCCAAACGGCAAATCAAATTCACCCCTTTGGGTAATTTCTTCACTCATAATTAAAACCCTCTCATCATTCTATTCCACGGGTAAAAGCTGCCTCAAGTCGCCATTCCCACTTTTTTGGAGTATCACGATAATCAGGCTTAACATCAAATTCCAAAAACATCTGCCCAGATGATCCGGCATGAGCCACTAAGTCTTCAAGGGCTGCAAAATTATCTACATCTGGATATTGAATGATTAAATCACTAAGTTTTGCCATTATTTACTTTCCTTAATGCGATTAAAAAACCTAACTCGAAATAATAGACGTTGTTTATTTACCTCGCTATCAAAGGCTTTTCGATTGTGCAAAGAATTATTGCATAATATTCCTTGGCCAGCTTTTAAAGTTGTGGTTTGTATAAATTCATCACCATTTTCTAACAAGTTTTGCAAAAACTCCACCGCTTCTTGAGTAGTTTTGTCTTTCCTCCACTCAATAGAGCGAGTTCTTGCCGTATATCGCATGATTAAACTATTATTATTTGCATCAATGCTAAAAACTGGACCAATGCTTATCGGGCGAATATTTCCACTCTCATCAATATTTTGAGGAATACTCATCGCCTCCTCATGCATAAGAGCCTCTATATAGGCAGGATTTTCATCACGAAGCCGAATATAGGCAATTTCATTATCAATTATTTGGCTCTGTCCGCCAGAGCTAGCAGGTGAAAAACAATGTAACACCATAGAGTGAATTTGCTCATCTGGTGCATTATAATATCCATCAGTATGCCAATTAAGCGGTTTTTTAGAATAGGGGATATAGCCAACTTGTCCTTTTGCTTTAGAGGGAGTAATAGCAACAATCCCATTTTTCCCTGCCGAGCGATGTTTTTCAGCTATTCTAAGTCCAAGACTATCAGCAAAGCCTCTTAACTCAAGCCTAACAGTATCTGAATCAGTCGAAGCATTTGTTTGGTAAAATGCAATGTTGGTATGCTCAACTCTTCTAAGAAGTTCAGCTTTTTCTTGTTGGCTTGGCTTGGCCAAATCAGCTATCTCTACCATTTTTGCACTCTGCAACTCTCGTGCTTGAGCTAGTTTTTTTTCACGCCAAGCAAAATAGTTTGCGTCTGAATTAATACCCCAAGGGGAATTTGATATATTTTTTGTCATAAAAAGTCCTGCTTTTCTAAGCAATATACATTAGCAAGTAAAATTAAGTAAATTTTTCTTTGCAATCGAATAGTATATATATATAAAATAGGGAATATGTTATTTTAGATTCATTTTAAAGCAAAATCTGGCTTTATACGAATCATACTTTCAGTTCGGGAGGGATTGTAATGGTAGATGGAAATAAAACTAATGGTGATGCAGGTTCGCACGCAACACCTCATCTTGATGAATTAGAGAGCGGCCCATGGCCGAGTTTTGTAACTGGTCTTAAAAAACTTCGTGATGCCGAGGGTGAGCAATATGCGCCAATGGTGAATGATCTTTTGGGTCAGTTGGAGCGTTCTTACGATGAGCGCAAAGGTTTTTGGAAAGGCGGCACACTTTCCGTTTTTGGATATGGCGGCGGTGTTATTCCTCGTTTTTCTGAAGTTGCTGAAGAATTCCCACAGTCAAAAGAATTTCATACTTTACGTATTATGCCCCCTCCGGGATTTCATTATACCACAGATATTTTACGCAAATTTTGCGATATATGGGAAGAACATGGCTCTGGCCTTATTGCTTTTCATGGTCAATCTGGAGATATTATGTTCCAAGGTTGTACAACAGAAAACACCCAAATTGCGTTTGATGAATTAAACAAACTTGGCTTTGATCTTGGTGGAGCAGGTCCTGCGCTTCGCACCGCTATGTCTTGCGTTGGAAAAGCACGTTGCGAGCAGTCCTGTTATGATGAGGGGCGTGTTCATCGTGGTATAATCAACAAATTCATAGACGAGATGCACCGTCCAGCATTGCCGTATAAGTTTAAATTTAAATTTTCTGGTTGCGGTAATGATTGCGTGAATTCAATTCAGCGTGCTGATTTTGCCGTTATTGGCACTTGGCGTGACGATATGAAGGTCAATCAAGAAGAAGTAAAAGCCCATATCGCTAAAAAGGGACGTAAATACACCATTGATACAGTGATTTCTATGTGTCCAACTCGTGCGCTTTCGCTTAATGATGATGATACGCTTGATGTTGATAATAAGAGCTGTGTGCGTTGTATGCATTGTATCAATGTGATGACAAAAGCTCTCTCACCCGGAGATGATCGTGGTGCGTCTGTCATGATTGGCGGCAAACGCTCGCTAAAAGTTGGTGATATGATGGGTATAATGGTTTTACCGTTCATCAAGTTAGATACCGATGAAGATTATGAAAAGCTAGAAGAGTTTGCTGAAACATGCATTGAATTTTTTGCCGATAATGCGCTTGAGCATGAGCGGATTGGTGAAACGATTGATCGCATTGGTTTACCAGCGTTTCTTGATGCTGTTGGCGTTCTAGCAGATCCGAATATGGTCAATCATCCAAGGACATCTTCTTATGTTAGAACTGATGATTTTGATGAAGAGGCAGCCAAATGGTTTGAGCGCAAAGCGCAAAAAGAAGGCCTAACACTTAATACTGAATAAGGATTACTCAAAGATATTTTAATATTTGATTTGAGTTAGGGAGATGAATTTATGAATGAAGTTCAAGAAAAACCACGCACAGCCGACGAAGTAGGTGTGCCAGATCACATGCAATATATGCACCCAGTGATGAGGAAAAATCATGGGCAATGGGATTGGCACGAACGCCCAAGAGCAGGCGTATTACGCCATGTGAGTAAAACGGGTGATGAGATTTTTACCGTTCGTGCTGGCACACAACGTCAGATGGACGTATTCACCATTCGCACTTTATGCGATATTGGCGATGAATATGCCGATGGTCATGTGCGTTTTACAACACGCTCAAATATCGAATATATGGTTGCAGATAAAGCAAAGGTTGACCCGTTAATTGAAGCTCTGGGCAATGCTGGCTTCCCTGTTGGTGGTACTGGTGCTTCTGTTTCGATGATTTCGCATACTCAAGGTTGGCTGCATTGTGATATTCCTGGCACAGATGCTTCTGGCGTTGTTAAAAGCCTGATGGATTATTTACATAAAGAATTTATTCAAGAGCGTATGCCTAATAGGGTAAGAATTACTACATCTTGCTGTCAGATAAATTGTGGCGGGCAGGGTGATATTGCAATTAATGTGCAATATACCAAACCACCAAAAATTAATCACGATCAAGTAGCAAACGTTTGCGAGCGACCTGCTGTTGTGGCTCGTTGCCCAGTTGCGGCCATTCGACCTGCAATGGTAAATGGAAAAGCATCGCTTGAGATTGATGAGAAAAAATGTATTTGTTGTGGTGCTTGTTATCCTCCTTGCCCACCAATGCAAATCAATTCACAAGAATCAACCAAAATTGCTATTTGGGTTGGCGGAAAACACTCAAATGCTCGCTCAAAACCAACATTTCATAAGCTAGCAATTGCTAACCTGCCAAATAATGCCCCTCGCTGGCCTGAAGTTGCTGATGTTGTGCGCAAAATTATTGAAGCATATAAAGCAGACGCAAAAGATTGGGAGCGTATGGGCGAGTGGATTGAGCGTATTGGTTGGAGTCGCTTTTTTGATATGACTGGTCTAGCATTCACCAAACACCATATTGATACATGGACTGGCGCACGCAAAAATATGAACTCTTCTTCTCATATTCACTTCTAACACAGGGATTTTTTTATGAAATTTGGAATTCTTATTTCTGAAGGGCCATATACCCATCAAGCGGCAGATAGTGCGCTTAGATTTACAAAAGCTGCAATAAAAGCAGGGCATGAAATTGATCGAGTATTTTTCTATCATGATGGGGTTAATGTTGGCACTAGGCTTTCTATTCCGCCGCAAGATGAGCGAAATTTACAACAAGAATGGTCTGCTTTAGCTAAAGATCATGGTGTTGATCTTGTAATTTGTATTGCTGCAGCTCAGCGTCGTGGTTTGTTAGACGAAAACGAAGCTAAACGACAAGGCAAAGATGCAAATAATATTGCAGATGGTTTTAGAATTTCTGGCCTTGGCCAGTTAATTGAAATGGGCATCTTAAGTGATCGCCTAATGACATTTGGCGATTAGGGAGATAAAAATGAGTGAAACAGTGAAAAAATTTCTCTACGTAAATCGTAAAGCTCCATATGGCACAATTTATGCGCTTGAGAGTTTAGAAGTTGTGCTAATTGGCGCAGCATTTGACCAAGATGTTAGTTTGGCTTTCCTTGATGATGGAGTTTTTCAGCTTACCAAAGGGCAGGATACAAAAGAAATTGGGGTGAAAAATTTCTCACCAACATATCGTGCACTTGGTGATTATGAAGTGACAAAACTTTATGTAGAAAAAGAATCGCTTGCAGAACGTGGTCTAAGCGCAGACGATCTACAAGAGCTTGTGTGGGAAGATGAAGATGATGATTATGCTGAAAAGCCATCGATTCGTATTATTGACCGCACAGAAATGGCTAAATTAATGGCTAATCAAGACGTTGTTTTGAGTTTTTAGGGGAAAAAGAATATGTCAACTTTACATACAGTGAATAAATCACCCTTTGAAACTTCAACGCTAAAAAGCTGTTTAGAGCATGTAAGCGATGGTGATACAATTTTGTTAATTGAAGACGGTGTTTATGGTGCAATGGCTGGTAGCTCAATGGCTGATTTAGTGACTGCAAAAACTAAAGCTGTTAGCATTATTGCTCTTGCACCTGATATGCAAGCAAGAGGAATTGATGAAGATCGCTTGATAAAAGGAATAAACACAACGGATTATGCTGGGTTTGTTGATCTAGCAGCTAAAAATGACTTGAGCCATGCTTGGCTTTAAGGGTCTTAGTCTAAAATAGGCTTGGCTATATACAGGCTTGGCTATAATAAATGAATTTAAAAAAAAGGAAAATACATGGCGTATGATGTGAATGGAACTAGTGTTGAGCATGATGAAGAAGGCTATATCACTAACCTTAGTGAATGGACAAAAGAACTTGCTGACATAATTGCGAAGGCTGAAGAAGTAGAAATGACTGACGAGCATTGGGCAGTTGTTAATTTCTTGCGTGATTATTATGAAGAATATCAAATTGCTCCAGCGGTTCGTGTTCTAATAAAATCTATTAAAAAATCTTTAGGCCCTGAAGTTGGAAATAATAAATATATGTATGAATTATTCCCATATGGCCCTGCAAAGCAGGCTTGTAAAATTGCTGGTCTGCCAAAACCAACTGGTTGCGTCTAATTATATAAAACACCCCTAAAATAGGGGTGTTCTATTATTTTAGAGGTTGCTTAGAATTTAATCGTCAAAGGGAGGAGTTGACGTGATTTCTATCGTTTATGCGTTACTTTTTTATGTTGCTAGTATCCTGCTCGTTGTTGGGTTGGGGATGAAAATATGGCGTTATGCAACAACTCCTGCTCCTTTGAAAATCCCGACTATGCCAGCTCCATTAACAAAGGCTGGCGTTGGGTTTCGTCTATTTCGAGAAGTTGCATTTTTTGAAAGTCTGTTCAAATCAAATAAATGGATTTGGCTATTTGGATATATTTTTCATGTAGCTTTACTTGTCGTATTATTACGCCACCTTCGCTATTTTCAAAGCGATGTTTGGTGGTGGGTTAAGCTAATTCAGCCATTTGGAATTTATGCAGGATTTGCAATGGTTTTTGCGCTTTCAGCTTTGTTAGCACGGCGGTTTTTGGTTGAGCGTATTCGTTATATCTCTAGCCCATCTGATTATTTAATGTTATTATTATTAATAGGTATTGGTGCTTCAGGTCTGGCGATGAAATTTGTTTCGCACACTGATATTATTGCTGTAAAAATTTATATGCTTGGGCTTATGCGCTTCCAAATTGGTGATTTGCCAACTCATCCTGCTCTCTTAATTCATCTTGCACTTGTTGCGCTTTTAATGATTATTTTCCCAATTTCAAAATTACTGCATGGTGTTGGTATTTTCTTTAGTCCAACCCGTAATCAGGTCGATGATTCTCGCACCAAACGCCATATTGCTCCTTGGGCAAAAAAGCTAGAAGAGGGGGAAGATAGATAATGGTTGAACTTGATATTTCAAACAAAAAAAATCCCAAATATGTTGGTGATCCACTAGAAATACCAAAATTGGCTTGTGGTGCAATGGCGGATAGCCAAACTTTTGCCGCTCACCCAAAACATAATACCGACCTTGGTTTTCCGCCTGAGTTAATTGATAATTGGAAAGAGGTAGCAATTGCCAAAATTGGTGAATTGGGCAAGAAAAACCGTGCTTTTCAAGTCTATCTTGATATTTGCGTTAAATGCGGTGCTTGCACCGATAAATGCCACTATTTCCTAGGCTCTGGTGATCCTAAAAACATGCCCGTTGCACGCCAAGATTTATTGCGCTCAGTTTATCGCCGCTATTTCACATTTGCAGGTAAGTATTTTCCGTGGTTAGTTGGCGCGCGAGACCTAACTGAAGAAGTTTTAAACGAATGGTACACTTATTATCACCAATGTTCGCAATGCCGTAGATGTTCGGTTTTCTGCCCTTATGGAATTGATACTGCAGAAATTTCAATGGCAGCTCGTGAAATTTTAGATAGCGTTGGCAAAGGGCAAAAATATTGCAATGAGATTATTGCTAAAGCAAAAACTATTGGCAATAATCTTGGCCTTAACCCAAAAGCTCTCAGAGCAACGCTTGAAGATCTTGAAGAAGATCTCGAGGACGAAACAGGCGTAAAAGTTCGCCTTCCGCTCGATGAAAAAGGGGCTGATATTTTACTTATTACCCCTAGTGCTGACTTTTTTGCCGAGCCGCATATTGATGGCCTTTTGGGATATGCAAAAGTATTTCACCAAGCAGGTGTTAGCTGGACAATAAGCTCGTATGCCTCAGAAGCTGCCAATTTTGGCATGTTTATTGGCTCGTATGAGAATATGCGCGAGCTGAGTTTAAGGGTGCGTAAAGCGGCGAAAGACCTTGGCGTAAAGCGAATAGTTTTTGGCGAATGCGGTCATGCGTGGCGGGTGGCTTATAGCTTTTTAAATACGCTAGCTGGACCATTTGATTTTTTAGACCAAAACTACCCAATTCCTCAACATATTATGGAATTTACGCATGATTTAATTCAAAAAGGCGAACTTAAATTTGACAAGTCAAAAAATGACGAATTTAGAGTTACCTTCCATGATAGCTGTAATGTAGCACGTGGCTCACGTATGGGTGATTTCCCCGGTGGGCAGTTTGAACTTCCTCGTGATGTCTTAAAAGCATGTTGTAATCATTATTTCGATATGGATCGTGATACGATTAAAGAAAGCACACTTTGTTGTGGTGGTGGCGGTGGTTTGCTAACTGATGAATTGATGGATTTACGCACAAAAGGCGCAAGCCCTCGTATGACTGCTCTTCAGCAAGTTACAGAAGATCATGGCGTAACCCACATGGCGGCAATTTGTGCAATTTGTAAAACCCAATTCTCAAAAGTGATGCCAAAATTTGGCTATGAAATGGACAATATTCTTTCAGTCCATCAATTAGTTTCAAACGCCATAATACTTGACGATCAGGTTTTAGAAGAAGAAAAACAAAAAGCCGCTCAAGCGGTGCAAGAAGCTAAAGCGGAGGCAAAATAAATGAACGATCTTACTCCAAATCAAAAACGCACTTTTAGGCGTTATGAAGACGGTGAAACACCTAATGATTGGGATTTAGAAGAGAAAATCTTCACACAAGATAAATCGTATAAATGCCCAACCTATATAAATAAAACTCCGCCCTGTCAGGGTTCTTGCCCATCGGGTCATGAAATTCGTGGCTGGTTGGCAATTGCTCGAGGTATGGATAAGTCACCTGTTGCAGGCATGGCATGGCAAGAATATGCGTTTGAGCGTATGGCACAAGCCAATCCATTTCCTGCAACCATGGGTAGAGTATGCCCAGCTCCATGTGAAGAGGGCTGCAACCGTAATGAGGTAGATGATTATGTCGGCATCAATGGTGTTGAGCAATATGTGGGCGATTGGGCAAATGAAAACGGCTTAAAGCATGAAGCCGCAAGTGTTGATACTGGCCGCAAAATTGCCATAATTGGCGGTGGACCTGCGGGTCTTTCAGCGGCTTTCTTCTTGCGAAAACTTGGGCATAGCGTAACCTTATTTGAAGCCAATGAAAAACTTGGCGGCATGATGCTCTATGGCATTCCAGGCTATCGCACCCCTCGTGATATGCTAGATAAAGAAATTGGCCGTATCATTGATATGGGTGTTGAAATTCACCTAAATACTAGGGTTGGTAAAGATATTTCAATAAAACAACTTGAAGATGATTATGATGCAATTTTTTGGGCTTTAGGTGCGCAAAATGGCCGTCCATTGCCACTTGATGGCTGGGAAGGAACTAAAAACTGCATTAACGGCATTGAGTTTTTAGACGCTTTTAATAAGGGCTATATGGTTGATACCGAGCTTAGAGTTATTGTTGTTGGTGGTGGTGATACCTCAATTGACGTTGCCTCTGTTGCTCGTCGTTTGGGGCATGTTTCAAGTGAAGCAAAAACTGACAAACCTGATGTTGATAAAATTAACTTCACCGCAGGCGATGCAGCAAGTGCATTAAATCGTGAAGGTGTAAAAGCAACGCTTACTTCGCTTTTCCCACTTGAAAAGATGACAGCCTCTGAGCATGAGCGAGAAGATGCAAAACGTGAAGGTGTTGATATCAAGGGTGGTGTTATGCCGCTTGAAATCATCAAGGACGAGAACGGCCTTGCGACTGCACTAAAAATGTGCGAATGCGATATGAAAGGCATGACCCCAATCCCACGTGAGGGGACTGAATTTACTGTTGAGTGTGACATTATAATTTCAGCAATTGGCCAATATGGTGATTTTGCAGGAGTTGAAGAATTTGATGCAGGCAAGGGCTTTATTGCAACAGAAGCTAGTTATCAAATTAAAGGAAAAGAAAAACATTTTGCTGGTGGTGATATTATTAAGCCACATCTTTTAACAACAGCAATTGGTCATGGCCGCATAGCAGCACAAACAATCACTGACTTTTTAGACGATGGCGACATTGAAAAGCGTCCAAAAATTGATGTGTATAATTTTGATTTGCTTGATGAGTTAAAGCAACGTGGCAAAGAAAAGACAGAATATAATCACCAGTCAACTCGTGGAACTGATGTAAGCAGTTTTGCGGTTCATAATTATGATGATCGATCCGATTCACAAATTATCAAGCATAAAGATTTATTCCTTGCTCATTTTCCCTATGTGCCTCGTGAGGTGCGTGATGAAGTGCGAATTGAAGGTGATAATGTTCTTGGTAATTTTGAAGAACGTATCATTGCCTATACAGAAGAGCAGGCACAAAAAGAAGGCGAGCGTTGCATGTCATGTGGCATGTGTTTTGAGTGCGATAACTGCGTGATTTTCTGCCCACAAGATGCAGTTTCACGGGTGAAAAAATCCGATAGAACTGTTGGTCGATATGTAGTGACAGATTATGATAAATGCATTGGCTGTCATGTCTGTGCTGATGTTTGCCCAACTGGCTATATCAATATGGGACTTGGGGGCTAAAATGAAAAAACTGTTGATTTTGGTATTGATGATTTTTGCTTTTTTCTCAACCGCTGTGTTGGCGCAAAGTCTATTTCCCAATATCCCAAAAGCAACAGGTAATGAACACCCACAGGGCAATGAATTTATGCGCATCAATCACATGGATATGCTTCGGCACGAGCGTGATATGACAATGAGAGAAGGTATAAGAGATGTTGATAATTCTCTAGCTCAATGTATCTCATGCCATGTGGTGAAAGGTACTGATAGCAAACCTGTTACTATTGAGAGTGAAGAACATTTTTGCCGAGTTTGTCATGACTTTGCAGCAGTTAAATTAGATTGTTTCTCATGTCATAACTCTGTGCCAGAAGAGGGTTTAAAAACTTCTTTTAAACACCCAGATGCAAATGGATCACTCAATGCGGTTATGGCCTATCTTGAGGAGACTGCAAAATGACAAAAGAAAAAGGCGCAAATATTCATCGTCGTGATTTTTTAAAATCTGGTGCAGCATTGGCAAGTGTCACGCTTGCATCAGGCGTAACTTTAATGGCAATGGGGCAGGGTGTTGCAGCAGGAGCAAATCCAAATGTGCGTTGGGGCTTGCTAATTGATGCCAATAAATGCCCCTCAGATTGCTCGGCCTGTATTTCTGCTTGCTCAAATGAGCATGGTTGGGAAGATAACGGCCTGCCAACCGATCCTCAATGGATTAGAAAAATCACCCTAAAAGATAAAAACACAGGGCATGAAAACACCCTTCCGCTTATGTGCCAACATTGCGAAAAACCTCCCTGTGTAGATGTTTGTCCAACTGGAGCATCATTTAAACGAGCAGATGGAATTGTATTAGTTGATAGACATATTTGCATAGGTTGTAGATATTGTATGATGGCATGTCCGTTTAAAGCTCGCTCTTTTGTGCATGAAAAGGTCAAAGGGCAAAAAACAAGCTCGCCAAGAGGCAAAGGCACGGTTGAGGGCTGCAATATGTGTGTGCATAAACTCGATAAAGGTGAAGGTACAACTGCTTGTGTTACGGCTTGTTCTGCAACGGGTAACAATGCAATGATTTTTGGTGATTTGAATGACCCAAGCAGCGATATTTCTTTGGCATTAACAAATTATCCAAGTGTAGAACTTCGAGATGACCTTCGCCTAAATCTTGGCGTCCGCTATCTTAATATTTAAGGGGGAATTTTATGGAACGTATTAAATATTCAGAATTAAGATCGACCCCAAAACTTTGGTCATTATTGGCAATTTTAGTCGGGTTTGTAGGGGCAGCGGCACTTACGGTTTTATATATCGAGCATCACGGCCATATTGTTACTGGCATGAATAATCAAATTGTCTGGGGTTTGCCGCATGTTTTTGCAATTTTCCTTATCGTTGCTGCATCGGGTGCATTAAATGTTTCTTCAATCGGTTCAGTCTTTGGTAAACAGGCATATAAACCAACCGCAAGGCTTTCTTCGCTTTTAGCTATGGCTTTGCTAATGGGAGGTTTGGCGGTTTTGGTACTTGACCTTGGTCGGGTCGATCGTTTGATTATCGCTATGGTAAAATATAATTTTAAGTCAATTTTTGCTTGGAATATACTGCTCTATACTGGCTTTTTAGTCATTGTAGCAATTTACCTTTACGCACAAATGGCACGAGGTGTGCATAGTTTTGCGCTTAAAGCCGCTGGCATTACTGCCTTTTTGTGGCGTTTGGCATTAACTACGGGCACGGGTTCAATTTTTGGCTGGCTAGTTGCTCGTCAGGGTTATGATGCAGCTATCATGGCTCCAATGTTTATAGCTATGTCTTTCTCTTTTGGTCTGGCAATGTTCATGTTAGTAATGATTGGCACATGCACAATGACTAACCGTCGTTATGCAGTTGAGCTTCGCACTCGTCAGGCAAGGTTACTTGGATTGTTTGTTGCAGTTGTGTTATATTTTACAGCGGTTCAGCATTTAAGTAATCTATATGTTGCCGAGCATAATGGATTTGAGCGTTTTATTTTACTTGAAGGTGGAATTTATACTTGGCTATTTTGGCTTGGTCAGGTTTTCTTTGGCGGCATAGTTCCCCTAACTTTGCTTTTTCACCCCAAATTAGACGTTAAAAAAGGCTTGGTTGTTTTAGCCGCATTATTAGTTGTTTTAGGTGGCCTAGTGCAGCTTTATGTTATCATTATTGCAGGGCAGGCGTATCCGCTAGAAATTTTCCCCGGCTATGACGTTTCTAGTAGTTTTTCAGATGGAGTAATCAATCAATATAGCCCGTCATATCTTGAGCTTATATTGGGACTTGGCGGCGTTGCGCTTGCACTCGCTATTACAATTATAGGAATGAAAATTTTACGCATCTTGCCAGTTAACCTTTCAGATGACAATGTAGATATTACTCAAGTCTAGGCACAAGTATAAAATAGCCATCTTTTAGGAGTTATATGGAACAAGAATTGCACCCATTTGCAAAATATATTGCAATTTTAGCACGTGGAAAAACCAAAACTCGTTCATTCACACTTGAAGAATCGCAAGAAGCAATGAGCATGATTTTGCGTGATGAGACATTGCCCGAGCAAATAGGCGCATTTCTTATGTTAATGCGTTTAAAAGAAGAAAATGCAAAAGAAATTGCAGGATTTACCCTAGGCGCACGAAGCGTAATCAAAATCCCAAAAAAAATCCCAAAAGTCGATATTGATTGGTCAAGCTATGCTGGTAAAAAACGGCAATTGCCTTGGTTTATTCTCTCGGCTTTATTGCTTGCTCAAAATGGCCTGAAAGTTTTTATGCACGGTACAAGCGGTCATACTAGCGGGCGGATTTATACTGAACAAGTATTAGAACAGCTTGGTGTTCCTATCGCAAAAAACCTTGAAAATGCGGCCAAGCAAATTGAACAAAATAGCTTTACCTATGTGCCGCTTGAGGTTTTAAGCCCTAAATTGCGTGAACTTATAGATATGCGTCCTATTTTAGGTTTGCGCTCGCCAGTGCATAGTTTTGCAAGAATGTTAAACCCATTTAATGCGCCAGTTATGATGCAGGGAATTTTTCATCGAGGTTTTATGGAAATTCATACGGGTGCAGCAATCTTGCTTGACCAGCCATTTATGGCGGTGTTTAGAGGTGAGGGTGGCGAGATTGAACGTCGCCCGAACAAGCCAACTCTGGTTCATTCGACCAAGGGTAATAACGAGTTCAGTAAAGAAACATGGCCCGTGTTATTAGGTGATGGTTTTCAACCTATTGATGAAGAAATGAATGTTGATAATATGATTACTCTGTGGCGTGGCGAAAGTGAGAATGAATATGGTCATGCTGCAACAATTGGGACATTGGCAATTGCGCTAAAAGCAATGGGCAGGGCGCATGATATTTCTGCCGCCCAAGCACTAGCAAATGATATGTGGCAAAATCGAAATAAAGATTTTTTACCCAATAAGACAAATTAAGGTGATTTAAATGGCTAGTTTTATGATTGCGGCAGCCCATAAATCATCGGGTAAAACTGTTGTTTCAACTGGATTAGCGGCCAGTTTGCACTCTAGTGGATTGAGCGTTCAAACTTTTAAAAAAGGGCCAGATTATATTGATCCAATGTGGCTTAGTGCGGCTAGCGGTAACTCTTGTTATAATCTAGATTTTAATGGCATGAGCGAAGTTGAAATAATCACTCTTTTTGCTCAAAAAAGAGATTATGCCAAAATCTCATTGGTTGAAGGCAATAAAGGACTTTATGACGGGGTAAAACTTGATGGCTCAGATTCAAATGCCCAGCTTGCAAAACTATTAAACATACCAGTTATTTTAGTGATTGATGCAAATGGAATGACAAGGGGAATTGCGCCACTATTGGCAGGCTATCAAGCATTTGATTATGAAGTGAATATTGCTGGGGTAATTTTAAATAAAGTAGGTGGTTCTCGC